>JAFXOB010000185.1 GCA_017529005.1 Elusimicrobiota bacterium | reverse complement strand
TTCTATCGATATATTATTCTTTTTGGCATATTCTTTTGTGTTTAATGTTTTTAATACACATTCAATTTTTAATGAAGACACAAAATTTTCAACGATTTTTGCTTCTTTTACCGATTCTTTTCTTAAATTATGATTAAAATTTACAACAACTGTTTCTATATTTAAACATTTTGACAACATTGAAAAAAGACTTGCCATAACCATTGAATCAGCTCCGCCGGAAACCGCAAGCAACACTTTATCACCGGATACAACAAGTTTATTATCAACAATATTTTTTTTAAATCTTTCCCAAATAAGCATTTTGTTACCTTAACTTAAATAAAAAAACTCTAATCTTTGATAAAGACTAGAGCAAAAACTGCCCGACCTGGGCTCGAACCAGGACTATTCTGTTCCAGAGACAGATGTGTTACCAATTACACCATCGGGCAAATTTATCTGTTATATTTTACCAAAAAGTAATAAGATTTATCAATATCATAGCATAGTTTTATATCTAAAAAAAATATATAATTGTTTACTAAAATATGTAATATGATATATCTTAAGTGAGGTATGTATGTTAAAATTTATACTGCAACTGTTAATTATATTTTTGTTTAACACTTTTCTTTTTGCGGAATTTACGATAGGTTTATACGGAATACATAAAAAAGAAGACATAATAAAAGCAAAAGAAGCCGGTTTTAATTGTATTCATACTTATAATAAAGATCCGGAAAAGATAAAAGAATTAGCGGACGAAGCGAAAAAGAACGAAATAAAATTGGTTGTATATCCCAATAAAATAATAGAAAACAGCAAATATCAAACAGAAGCAAACTCTTACCCTGTAAAAGCATGGTACTTATACGATGAACCGGATGTTCACAATTATTCAAGACAAGATTTAATTTCATTAAATAATAAAATAAAAAAAATATATCCTGACATTCAAACAACATTTGTTATAGGTGAAGGTTTTACAAAAGTTCCTTACTATGACATAGCCGATATATTAATGGTTGATTGGTATCCTGTACCACATCTGCCGTTGGAAAGTTTCGGCGAAAATGTAGCTCTTGCAAAGCAGGGCTTAACCATGGTAGGGCAGGATACAAAAGAGCTTTGGGCTGTAGTTCAAATATTTAATTGGAAAGAATTCGCACAATACAGAAAAGATAATGACAGAATCGGAAGATTTCCTAAAAAAGAAGAAGTAAGATTTATGTCCTATGATGCAATATTTAACGGTGCAACAGGACTCTTTTATTTTACATATTATTCAAATAAAAAACCTTTATTGGAAGAAAATCCCAAATATTGGGCAAAAGTTGTTGAGGTTATACAAGAAATGTCTTTTGTTGCAGAAATAATAGATAACGGAAAAGAAATAGATAATCCCGTAACTATAGAAGCTCCTCTTAAAGCTAAAAGTATTGAATACGGCGGAATAAAATATACATTTATAATAAATCCCACATCCAAAAGGCAAAAAATACCTAATTTGTTTTTTGATCCGAAATTTGATGTCATGTACGAAAAAAGTACAAATTTAAAAAAATTGGCAAGGAAATCAAATACTAATTTTCCCCCGTACACTGTGTTTGCTTTCAGATATGAATAATCAAGGTATTGACAAAATATATTTTATTTTGTAAATATATAATATTAGTTTTGAAAAAAATAAAGGACGAGGATAAAAATATGTTAAAAAAATTTTTGTTGTTTTCATTGTTGTTAGTTTTAGCATCGACGGGTTCTATGGCAGCTATTGGAGTAGATGCCGAAGGTAAAACTCAAAAGTACCCGGATGGCAGTACATTAAATATTTCTGCAGCAAGAAATTTGTTTGTAGAATATTACGGTGTAAGAGTTTTTGTTCCTAAAGGAGAAAAACTTTCTTTAAGATGTTCAGGTGTAGAAGAAGATAAAAACATTTATTGCTCCAGCGATAAATTTAAAAATGTAAAAATAGGTGAAAATACTTTGTCAACAGACAAAAAGACAAGATTTGCAATTTCTCAGGATGGAGAATTGAAATTAGAAGAAGGCAGTTTGGTTGTAAAAGACAGAAATGATAATATTGTAATATTGGAACCGGGTAATGTTTATAAAGTTCCGGTTCTTGCTTTGATGGAAGATTCTTTCGTAACAGTAAGTAAAACTTCCGAAAATAATTATGAGCAGATACTTAAAGACAGTGTTTTAAGTCCTTCGGCGCCAAGAAACTAAGAGGAGATAGAGGAGAAAATAAATGAAAAAAATAATATCAACATTATTAATAACTTGTTTTGTAGCAGTTAGTGTATACGCAGACAGCCCTTTTAAATTTGCAGTTTCTGAAGATATTAGTTATGATGACAATATCTATTTAACAAAGAATGATACAAAATCCTCTATTATAAGTTCTACTCAATTATTTGCGGAATATTTGAATAACATACCTAATTCAGGATTAAAATTCGGAGCAAAAGCAAATATCGGATATAATGCATATTCCGAAGCTGCTGCTAAGAATGATTATATGAATGCCGGAGTAGGTGTTAATTTAAGTAACAGCAAATTCTTTTTAGATGAAAATTTCTTATTTACTGCTGATCCTGCAACATCAGAATTAACAGAAAGAGCAAAAAGAATAAACAATATTGCATCTTTCAGATTTAAAACTTCTTTGGAAAAAATGTTTTCTATAGGATTTTTAGTATCTGATATTTATGATAACTATGTAGATGACGATTTTTCGGCTTTAAACAAAAATCGTGTTAATTTCTGTGTTCAAGCATATTATAATTTATCACCGAAAACATCTTTCTATTTAGGATATTTATTGTCAAGAATTGATTATGAAAAAGAAAGTGTTAAAGAATCTTTCGGAAACAGTATAAGTTTAGGTGTAAACGGAAAAATAGCAAAGAAAATAAAAGGAACCGCTCAAATTTCTTATGATACAAGAAGTTATGATAAAGAAGTTGAACATGCAGACAGAAACACAAGCTTGTTTGGTTACCTCCTTGCTTTAACTTATGAACCTACAATCAGAAATTCAATAGAATTAAGCGGTGAAAGAAAGATGGAAGAATCTACTTTCGCAAATAACAGATATTATGTATCTACCGAAATTGCTGCAAAATATAAACAAAAAATATATACAAAATGGACTGCAGGAATTTTGGTTGCTTATGAAAATATGGCATATCCGGAAACTGTTAACGATATAAACAGAGTAGATAATTTAATAAAAGTAAGACCAAGCATAGAATATAAATTTAAAGACAACTTATTTGCAACTCTTTGGTATCAATTAAGAAACAAAACATCAAACTATGACAGCGATAATGTAGAATATTTAGATAACAAAGTAGGTGCACAAATAAAGTTCTGTTTCTAAATTTTTTCGTATAAAGAATAGATTAAATTTTTAAGATTATCAGCGGATTTTTCAAAGGCTTTTCCAACAAGAGATATAGGATCATCTATATCTCTTGTTTTATTTGATATAAATTCCCCTAACAGATATATTTTATCCGAAAATTCGGCATATCTGTCCGTTATTTCATCATACTGTTCTTGTGTCATAACGAAAATTAAATCACTTGATGATAAATCTTGTTTACTATATTGGGTGGGAGTGTGACCGCTGAAATTAATGTTGTTTTTTGATAAAAAATCTTTTATCTTACTTGGAACGGTTATATGAGGCAAAACATAAGTACCTCTTGATATAACCTCAACATCATGTCTGTTATTTTTTTCAAGTAAATTTTTTAAAATTTCCTGAGACATAAAACTTCTGCAAACATTTGCATGACAAATAAAACATATTTTCATAATATTTAAAATATACAAAATTATTAATATTCTTAAAAGTATTCAATATTTATTTATTGTTATTTTCCAAATCTTCTATCATATTTTTGATATATGTAGAAGAAATCCCCTCTGTTCTATCCATAACAAAAACTTCTTTATTATTCTGTTTACAATATTCGGTTGCTTTTTGAAACCCTGTATGGTTTTGATCACAACCGTTTACCCAAACATCAAACTCAATTTGTTTTATATCAAGATCTACATCATTATAAATTTTTACATCATCAACCAATTTTATACTTTTAACCATATTAACTCTTTCCTGAGTAGAATATAAAATTTTGCTGTTAGGTTTGTATTTTAAGATATATTCCGAATTTTGAACACAAACTATAAGGAAAAACAGTCTTGCCCGAATTGATTTTTTATCTTTTTAAACAAATTTAAATGACCGAAATGAAACATATCAAAAATACCGAATGTTACTATTATTTTATTTGTAATTTTTATTATAACAATTTTATTCCCGATTTCAAAAAAAATAATATAAAAATATTCATCAATTCTTTTGTTCAACAATTCACCAAGAAAATTGGTATAGAAAGGCAGAGGGATGGAAGTATGGAGGCAGAACGACAGGTGAAAGGTTTAATGGTTTGTCATCCCGCACTCGATGCGGGATCTCGGTGTTGTCGTCCTAAACTTTAAACTTTAAGCTTTAAGCAAAAAATTCGTAGAATTTTTAATAAGCTTTAAGCTGTCTTTATATTTTCTATCATATATCCACCAACTTTATTGGTATTATAACAAATATTATTGGTAAAACTTTATAAATTATATTTTATCTTTTTCTTTTTGCTGTAAATAAAATATTTCCTTTTGTGCTTCTATTTCATTACGAAGTTCTTCTTCCGTTGGCAGATAAAGTTTATATTTTGAAGCAAATAACTGTTCATTTCCGTGCATAACGGAATATCTTGCTATATCTTTATCCGTTTCCGAACATAAAACTATACCAAGTGTAGGATTATCCCCTTCACTTTGTTTTAATTCATCATACATTCTAATATACATATCCATTTGTCCTACATCTTGATGTGTAATTTTTCCGATTTTTAAATCAACCAAAACAAAACATTTAAGTATATAGTTATAAAATACCAAATCTATATAATAATCCTGTTTTTCTGTTTGAATATGTTGTTGTCTGGCAACAAAAGCATAACCTTTTCCCATCTCCATAATAAATCTTTGCAAATTTGATAGAATTGCTGTTTCAAGTTTGTTTTCCGTTAAATCTATGTTAGTTGATAGATCAAGAAATTCTGCAATAAACGGATTTTTTATGTATTCGAATTTATCTTTTTGATAATCTTTAGTAAGACTTTTCATTTCTTTTTCTACAGGTTGCTTATTTTGAGAAGAAAGAAGCCTGTTATAATATTGTGTATCAATATTTCTTTGGAGAGTTCTTACAGACCAGTTTTGTTCAGCCGTTTCATTTGCATACCACTGCCTTGCCGTAGAATCTTTTACTCTAACTAATGTGAAATAATGACTCCATGAGAGAATATTTGAAGATTTTCCAAACACTGTTTGGAAAATGTTAGGAAACAATTTGTAGAATGAATAAAAACTATATAAATTTGATTTTGTAAATCCTTTTCAGTATTCTTTGGTTAAATCTTCAGATAGTTGTTTAATAATTTCCATTCCATATTCTGCACGAGACTTATTATTCATTTCTTCTTCGGCAATTCTTTTTCCCAACAACCAATTTCTACGAACAAGTGCAACATTTATTGCTTGATATGCATTTTTTCGTGAAATTTCTATAATTTCTCGCATATCATTAAGGATATTTTTTGTTTTTTTGTATTCTGCAAAAATTTTGTTATTCATATATTTCCTCTTTAACTATTTTAATCATTTAATACAATTGTATTGTAATATTTTTGTATACATATTGTCAATTTTTGAAGGTGGTCACAATTTGTGACCGGTTCTTTTGTTTAACAATTCACCAAGAAAATTGGTATATACTGCGGAAGATTAGAATATTGGCAACAACATTGTCCGTCATTCTGAACTTGATTCAGAATCTATAGAAATTAGTCCGCAGAACACTTTAAGTTATAAACTATCAACAAAAAATCGCATTGCGACTTTTATCGACATACTTACATTTGTTTTATATAATACATTTATATTGAAAAATAATAAGGATATTTATGAGTACTGATAATACAGAGAAAGTTTTTGGAAAAACAATAATTCCTTTTGGAGTATTTGTTGAACAACATGAATTGGATGTTGCAAAAGTTTTAAATAAATTAGGCAAAGATGTAGAATTTATTTTGCCAAGCCGTGTGAAATTTTCAAGAACACCGGATATAAAAATGGATGGTTTACTTTGGGAAATAAAATCCCCTAAAGGCAGCAGTAGCAGAACTATTGAAAATAATTTAAGAACAGCATTGAAACAATCTAAAAATATTATTATTGATTTAAGAAGAATAAAAATAGATGAGACAAAAGCTATTTCTCAAATAGCAAAACAATTTAAATATTCTAAACTCATAAGGAAAATAATTATTATAAAACAAAACAAAGAAATTCTTGACATTAGTAGATAAAAGAATTAGAATTATTACACGGGCATTGTATGTCGCCACTGCTGGATAGCGGAGGCCACATAC
>JAFXOB010000184.1 GCA_017529005.1 Elusimicrobiota bacterium | reverse complement strand
AGTAGAAAATAAGTTTTTAAATAAAGAAATAAAAAATTTAAAAACAGAAAATATCAAGCTATTAAAGATTCAAGACAAAAAAGAAAAAGTTGTTAATAGAATAAAAAAAATTTTATCTAAAATAGAGAGTTTAAAAAGAATATAATGGTAAATATAAACAGAAAAATAATGGGTGTTTCCGTTAGTATAATTGACAATGAAACAACAGAATTTGATGTAAATTGTGCTGTGGATTTGGCAAATGAAATATATGAGCAAGTAAAAAAGGAAGAAGCTCAAAAACAAGATGGTATAGTTGATACAAATGAATTAAGGGCTATTGCCATTTTTAGAATTGTGTTGGAATTACAAACAATTAAGGGTAAACAAGAAGTATTTTTAGATACAAATACTAAAAGAATGAATGAGTTGTTAAAGTTGGTAAATTCAATAAATTTACCGATTTAATATATATAGAAATATATACCCTGCATTGTTGGTGATTTTTAGTTAGAGTATTTATTCCGATGAAGTTCTTTAGGAGAAAATACATGCGAGTTATGCAAATTAGCATAAACCATGTTTCTCACTTGTAAAAAAGGGCTTTAAATACCTAACAGACACGGCAAGTGCGGGGGTTTTTCTTTTTTAGAGAACATATAAATGGATATATCCTTTTTTTATAAAAAGGTATGAGGTGAAGATTAATGAATGAATTACAAGATTCAGAAAAAAGTAAGATAAGATATGATTATCTTAAAATTAGAGACAGATTGGAACCGACATTAAGACATGCATATAGCAATATAATATTGTCAAAAATACAAAAGTTAAAAGAATATCAGGATTCTCAAATTGTTATGTTTTATTTGTCATATGGTTCTGAGGTTGTTACTGATGCAATGATAAATGAATTTTTGTCTGATGGAAAAGAAGTTGCCGTTCCGGTAATACAAAATCCGGGTGATGGTATTATGACGGCAGTAAAAATCAATAAACTTGAAGATTGTTATGAAAAAGTTTATGGAATCAGACAGCCGGAATTTGATGAAGAAGAAGTTGTTGCAAAAGAGGATATTGATTTAATATTCGTTCCGGGAATCGTTTTTGATGTTAACGGATATAGAGTAGGTTACGGTAAAGGTTATTATGACAGATGGCTTGAAGGAACGGATATATCGAAAAGAATAGGCCTTGCGTTTGAAGTACAATTGATAGATAAAATACCTAACGGTAAATATGATTTGCCTGTAGGTAGAATTTTAACAGAAAAAAGAATAATAGATGTTTCTAAAAATTATAAAAAATAAATTTATATATAAAAAAGGGGAGCTTAGATTATGGAAATGGTTCTTATACCGGGTTGTATTGCAATAGGTTTGATAGTTGGTTTTGTTTTAAGATATGTTTTTGCAAAGTTTGATGCAAATTCTGTAGAACAAAGAGCAGACAATATTATTAATGAAGCAAAAGTAAAGGGCGATGCTAAAGCAAAAGAAATTATTATGGAAGCCAGAGATAATGCGGAAAGAGAGAGAAAAGAAGCAGAAAAAGAGATAAGAGAAAAAAAGAGCGAAATTCAAAATACTGAAAAGAGACTGAATCAAAGAGAAGATAATCTTGACAGAAAAATGGATTCTCTTGATAAAAAAGAAAAAGATTTGCAACAAAAAGAAAGAAATATAGATAACAGAGAAAAAATTATAGAACAAAAAATAGCTGAAGTTGATCAAATAAAAAATGAACAAAAGACAATTTTGGAAAAACTTTCAGGTCTTACAAGAGAAGAAGCAAAAGAAAGATTGGTAAAAGAAATGGTT
>JAFXOB010000183.1 GCA_017529005.1 Elusimicrobiota bacterium | reverse complement strand
AGTTAGAAGAGTAGCTTACGGAACAGGAGTTGAAAGAACATTCCCAGTAAACTCACCTTTAGTTGAAAAAGTTGAAGTTGTTAGAAATGGTAAAGTAAGAAGAGCTAAACTTTATTACTTAAGAGATTTGGCAGGTAAAGCAGCAAGAATTTCTGAAGTTCAAAATAAACAACAAGCAGAAGCAGCTGCAGCAGCAAAGTAATAATAAAAGGAAATTAAAATTTCTCTTTTTGAATTTGATAAAGATTTTTATAATAAAGGACTCAGTTTTGTCTCAGGTGTTGACGAGGCAGGGCGGGGTCCTTTAGCAGGTCCGGTGGTAGCAGCAGCAGTTATCCTTCCTAAAGATATATTTATAGATGGTGTAAACGATTCAAAAAAACTAACAGAAAAAAAAAGAAACATTCTCTTTGAAGAAATAAAACAAAATGCTTTTTCTTATGGTATAGGAATAGTTGATAGTAAAACAATAGATGAAATAAATATTTTACAGGCAACATTTCTTGCAATGAAAAAAGCTTTAGAACAATTATCCGTAAAACCGGATTTAGTTTTAATTGATGGTAACCATACAATACCTAATATACAAAATAAACAGCAATATATAGTTTCCGGTGATGCCAAAAGCGCAAGTATAGCTTGTGCATCAATACTTGCAAAAGTCACAAGAGATAATATAATGTATGAATATGCAAAACAGTATCCGCAATACAGTTTTGAAAAGCATAAAGGGTACGGTACAAAAGCTCATCTTGAAGCAATACAAAAATATGGTCCGTGCCCGATACACAGAATGACATTTGCTCCTCTAAATTGTAAACAACCTGAATTGTTATAATTGTTATAACGACAATTTATAATTTACAATATATAATTTAACTACGAAATGACAATGTAGAAAATTTGTATTATTTTTGTTCGTGATATTCTTGTTCTGTATTTACATTCCAAATATTATCTTTCGTTTTAATATTATTTATTATATTTGAAACGGCTGTAATTGCCGTAAGCATTGAATGGTCCATATTATTATATTTATGCATTCCGTTTCTTCCGATTAGAAATAAATTTTCAAATTTGTCCACAAAATTTTTAATTACATCAAATTTTTTATATGTTCCGAAATATCCCGGATATGCTTTAGGGACTCTAACAATACAACCGTCTAACACATCTTCTTCTTTTATTATTTTTATTTGAGCAAGTTCTTTTTTTGCAAAATTTATAAAATCTTCATCTTTCATATTCCACATATCATCATCTTCATCACAGAAATATTCTAACCCTATCCAAACAGTGTTTTCATAATCTTTAACCAAATACGGACTCCAATTATTAAATATTTGCAATCTTCCGAGTTTTACTTCTCTTTCCTGTATATATATCCAATCATCGGGAACTCTGTTTTTGTAAGTTTTTAGTTTTGTATTGTTTTTTATTACCATATCTTTTACAAGAAGTCCTACGGTCATAAAACTTCTATATCCCAAACCATTAGCTACTTTTGAAACTTCATCCTCTTTTTTATCAAAACCGTTTATTAAATCTTTGACCGGCATACTTGAAAAAAAGTAATCTGCTTTATATATGTTGTCTTTGTCATCTGTAACGGATTTTATAATATTATTTTCTGTCTCAAATTTAACTATTTTTTTATTTAACTCTATTTTTCCACCGAGTTCTTGGATTTTTTTTGACACTAATTGCCAAAATTGTCCGGGACCGTATTTAGGATAATAAAATTTTTCAATCAAACTTGTTTCCGTATTTTTTTGTTTTAAATCGCCTTTGTTTTTACAGAATACTTTCTTTAAAGCCTGTTGCAATAATTTCACTATTGATAACCCTTTTATTCTTTGTGCTCCCCAATCTGCGGGAATATCTTTTGGCTCAATGCCCCAGACTTTGTATGTGTAGTCCTTAAAAAAAGTTAAATATAATTCTTTACCGAATCTGTTAATCATAAAATCTTCAAGACTTTTTTCTTCTCTTTTAAACAATAAACTGTAAGAATAACTAAATCCTATTTTTATTATTCTTAATAGTCCTAAATTTTTTATTGTTGAAAAAGATAAAGACACGGGATAATCAAAAAAAGTTTTTAAAAAATATATTCTTGATAATCTGTTTCTCACAAGCATTACATCATCAATTTTATTCGGATTTTTTTCTTCCTTTTCTTTTGATAAATCAATTTTTCTGTCTAATAAAATATCATCTTTTGAAAGAGTTGTTTGAACCGGCATTAAATCTGTCCACCATTTCATTACTATATCGGATTTTGAAAAAAATCTATGCCCGCCCATATCCATTCTGTTTTCTTTATAATTAAATGTTTTTGATATTCCGCCGATATCTTCAGTTAATTCAAGCACTATTGGTTTTATATCTGTTTTTGTTATAAGTTCGTAAGCGGCAGTAAGTCCTGCAGAGCCGGCACCTATAATTATTGCTGTTTTTGACATAAAAACCTCTCTCTTTTAGCTAAAAATAAACTTTTTTCTTGCGAAATAGTTCCACAAATATGTAATTGCTATAACTAAACATTTTGATAACATATAATATAATCCTAAATATTCAGTAAAAATGTATAGGAAAATATTATTTAAAATCAGACCGATGATACCTATTATAAGAAAAACCGTAAACTCGGCGGTTCTGTTTTTTATACTTGTTTTAGTAAAAATATATAATTTACTGCAAATATAAGTTATTGCTATTCCTGTCAGAAAAGCTATTGTTGCAGAAATCAGATAATAAAAATGAGCATATTCCGTAAGAATAAAAAGAATAGACATATCGGCAAATAATGCTATTCCGCTTGCAAAAAAATATTTTATAAATTGTAAATAGGAATTATCTGTTTTTGTTATAATAATTTTTTTTATTTTATTGAACATTTTAATTTGCAAATAATATTGTTTGTTTCGTCTTGTATAATAATTTTAGCTTATTTTTATATTTTTTTTAATGCTTTTATTAAAATATTGATTTTGTTCAAAAAAATATATTTAATAAGGAAGCTTTAAATAAATTAAGGAATAACAATGAAAGAATTGACTGTCGATATCGGTAAAAAATATGAAGATGAAGCTGTGGATTTTCTTAAAAGTTTAAAATACAAAATTATAGAACAAAATTTTAAACTTTTACCGATAGGGGAAATAGATATTATTGCTAAAGATAAAAATACATTAGTTTTTGTTGAAGTAAAATACAGGAAAACAAAAGTGTTTGGAACACCTGCAGAATTTGTAACAAAATCTAAACAGAAAAAAGTTATAAAAACAGCATTATGTTATATAAAACAAAATAAAATAAAAGCAGATATAAGGTTTGATGTTGTATCAATATGTCAAACGGAAATAGAACATATAAAAAATGCTTTTTGTCCAGAAAATTATTTTACTTATTAAGGAAAAGCTTTGCTGTATTTGCTATAAGTTCTGCTCCTTTAGGAAGAGCGGTTTCGTCTAAATCAAACTTTTCATGGTGCCAAGGATAAGATGTTTTTTGATTTGATGAAGTTCCAATATAAACAAATGCACCTTTAATTTCTTTTAAATATTCGGCAAAATCTTCACCTGCCATAGACGGATTTTTTAATAATTCTATATTTTTTTCACCATAAACTTGTTTTGCGGATTCATAACATAAATCAACAACCGAATCTGTATTTATTAAAGGGTTGTTTAATATTTGATAATCTAAAGTATATGTCATTGAATAACTTTTACATATTCCCTGCAACCTTTTTATCATTTCTTTTTTTATAATATCTCTTGTCTTTTCATTGAAGGTTCTAACAGTTCCTACAATAGTTACTTTATCTGCAATTATATTATATTGTTGCCCGCCTTCAATTTTACCTATTGTAACAACTACAGGTTCAACCGGATTTATTATTCTTGACGGAATTGTTTGTAAAGACATTATAAATTCACTTGTTGCAACAATAGGATCCTTAGATAAATGCGGGTATGCACCATGCCCTAAAAGACCTTTAATTTCTATAACAAATTTATCAACACCTGCCATCATTGCACCGTATCTTAAAACAACTTTACCTGTTTTTGCCCAAGGACTTACATGAGCACCTAAAATGCAATCAACTTTATTTGTCGATAATACACCTTGCTTTATCATTTTTTTTGAACCGCCGGCAGTTTCTTCATCGAGTTGGAAAGTAAACTGAATTTTGCCCGCAAATTCTTCTTTTTGTTTTGCTAAAATCATTGCTGCGCCTAGTAACATTGTTGTGTTTCCGTCATGTCCGCAAGCATGCATTATACCCGGATTTTTTGATTTGTATGAATGATTGTTTTTTTCTTTTATCGGAAGAGCATCCAAATCTGCTCTCAAAGCTATAGTTTTAACTTTTTTATTAGTTTTTTTTGTTCCTTCCAAAATACCTATAACACCTGTTTTGCATAATCTGTATGTTCTTATACCTTGTTCTTTTAATGTTTTTTCAACTAAATCGGCAGTTTTGAATTCTTTGTTACTTAGTTCCGGGTTTTGGTGTATTGTCCTTCTGATATTTTGTAAAGTTTTAAATAAGTTCATATGTTATCTCCAAAAAATTCCTGCGAAAATTTGATGTATATTTGT
>JAFXOB010000182.1 GCA_017529005.1 Elusimicrobiota bacterium | reverse complement strand
TATTGTGCATAATCAACACCTAACTTTGATGATAATTTTGCAAAATCTACTATTTCATGTATTGTTCTATCATAAGTTAAAAAACCAACACCTATTGTTATGTTACTTTTTTGTTTTTTCTTTTCTTTAGATAACAACTTTATATTTGATACAACTAATTCAAACATATTTGAATTTAAACAATGAGTTTTTAAATATGTCTCTTTAGTAGCAGCATCAAGACTTACTCTTATCCATACACAACTTGAAACAATATCTTTTACATTGTCTCTATTCAATAATATTCCATTTGTTATAAAACCAACATCTAAACCTATTTTTTTAGCATATTTTACAGCATTAATGGTATCTTTATTACATAAAGGATCGCCACCGCCCGTAAAGGTTACAGCTCTACCGCCAAACTTTTTTATTTGATTTAAAATATTCTTCGCATCTGTTAAACTAATACTAACTTGATTATTTTTTTGATCAAAAAAACCAAAGCAGAAATGACATTTTGAATTACAAACATTCGTCATATCCAACTCATAAGTAATAGGTCTGGAAACACCAACTTTTTGCCATTCACAAATTCTATCTATATGTTTTAATATCTTTGAAGAAGAAAACTGATTTAAATTCATTTTATTATTTCATTCCATCGGGAAGCTTTTCCATAACTTCTAACATATTCCTTGTCCACTTATCTATTAATAATTCTATATTTCTAATTCTTAAATTATTATAATCCATATTATTAGAAGAATACCCCTTTCCTCCTATGTGGAATATAAAGGTATCCAATGCTATAACTATATCATATTTCTCATGCTTTATTCTCATACAATAATCATAATCTTCATATCCGCCAGGCCCAAACATTTCATCAAGAACACCAACTTTAAATAAAACTTCTCTTTTTATAAGCATACAGAAACCTATAATTCTACCTACTGAAATCCAATTACCCGCATTCTTCAATAATATATTTTTTGAAAACTTTTGAATTTCTTCATCATCTTCTTCCGTACCCGCAAAAGTAACAACCTGTCTACCTGAGGCATGATTTGTACAAGGAGCAACAACACCTATCTTACTATCACTTTCTGCAATATTAATCATCCTTGATAACCAGCCATCCGTCAAAATAACATCATTATTCAAAAGTAAAACATAATCACCTTCTGATATTTCTATTCCTTGATTATTTGCACAAGCAAAACCTAAATTTTCTTTATTGTATATAGTTTTTATGTTTTTGTGTTCTTTTTTCAAACCGTCTAAGTAAGATATTGTATCGTCTTTCGTAGAACCGTTATCAACAAAAATCAATTCATAATTTACATCTGTTGTATGCTTAAATAAAGATTCTACACAAAGCTTGGTATCATCTAATTGATTATATGTTAACATAACTATGCTAACTAAATACTTGTTTTTCGGTACAAATTTAATATCTTTTTCCAAAACTTCATCATAAGTTTTCACCGGCATCTTAATATTTAACAATAACTCTTTATCTTCTTTTGAAGAAACAACTATTAAGTCCGCTATTTTACAATTGCTTATCTCCATTGATGAAGACTTTTCCAATAATTGATACACAACATCATATACTTCCTTTTCTCTATTTACGAAAAGTTTTAAATTTGATAACTGCGGTTCTAATAATACGATTTTACTTTCTTGAGATAAAGATTTGAATGCTCTTATAAATTTATAATCTGTTATTATATCAGGCTTATAAAAAACAACCGTTTTTACAGAATTACCAATAACAAAAGATTTAAATTCTTCCATAGTTTCTTCTGCACTATAAAAAATTTCATATCCTTTTGCTAATTTATTTAAAATATCTTTTTCTTTTTTTACATCTATTTTTTCTTTCAACTTAATCGGAACAACTACCAAGTTTTCTGCCATATATCCCCCTTATAAGTAGAAATCGGGGAGGCGGGACTTGAACCCACGGTCTCCTGCTCCCAAAGCAGGCGCGTTAGCCAACTACGCTACTCCCCGTAATATAAAAAAACAAAATTGTTTATAAATTTTACTAAAATTTTATTATTTTATCAATATAATTATATAGCAAAATAAAAATTTTTTTACCTTATTACTGCAACCTTAAGCACTTTCTTATTGGAATTGTTTTTTACTAAAACAAGATAAACTCCGGGAGCGACATCTTCTCCGGAATCATTTTTACAATCCCATTTTATTTTTCTAAAACCATCAGTTGTATACTCTGTATCATCAGAAGAAAAAAATCTGACTAATTTAGATGTTAAAGTAAATATTTCAACACTAAAATCTTTCACATTTGTAGGAAGATTTATTATATTAATCACTCCTTTTCTTGCGGGATTAGGATAACAAACTATATTAACTAAATCATCAACTATTACAATCTCTTTTCCATACATAAAAGTCATTAAAGAAGAACTTGCCGATATTTCCGATATTTTTATACCTGAAGATAAGCCATTATAACTTTTACTATTAGGACTGTTTGTACAAATATCTCCAAAATAAGATATTGTACTATTTCTAAAATAATCGGAATCTGATCCCGATGTAGTATTTCTCATTAAAGGAAAAGATCTCCAATCTGATGTTTTGGAACCGGCTTCTTCCAACTGAACCAAATAATTGCTGTTGTAATAATTGTTACTCTTTTGTCTTTCATCAACATGATAAATCAATAATCCTCTTTTGTCACCAGGTAAGTCTCTATCAAAACCTACCGATTGTCTGTTTTCCATTAAAAAATATTCTCTCACATCAAAGCCTGATGGTTTGAAAATATAAAAAGCATTATCATCACTTGCAGATTCTCCTATACTATTCAAACCTTCAAACGCAGTTTGACATTCAATTAAATTTAATTTATATTTTGACCATGCACAAGGATGTGCAGGTCTGTTACCTTGACTACCGTTCCATTCACCTGATGCCATAATACAAAATTTACCAAGCCCTCCCGTGATATATGTTGTATCATACAAATCCGGTAATCCGAAAAAATGTAAAGATTCATGACAAATAACACCAATTCTTACAAGACCTTCATCTCCGTTTCTGCCTCTACCTGCAGGCTCTATATGATAATCCGAAAAAGTAATACCGTCTAAAATTATAGGTTCTATTGAAGATTTATGTGACCATATAAAATCAAGATTTCCGCTTTCCGCACCACCGCCGGCATGAATAACACTAAACCCCTCGGGGGTATTTGAATTAGGCCACAAACTCTTAAAATCAAAACCGTATTCATCTATTTTTTTTAAAGCATTTCTTATCATTTTTTGTACTTTTGAAAGAGCAATAGAATCCCCCTGACTCCAAGAATATTCCCTATAACTATCATCTAAAGTTACTATTATAGGCGCAATAACGGATTGGTATTCCATTTTATGATAAGAAATTTCATAAAAATAGTCTTTCACTGAACCTACTGCTCCGTCTGCATTGTATCCTCTTCTATTAAATAAATCATTAAAACCGTTTATTATGTCTCTTTCACTTGAATATTTAAAAGGAATATTATCTTTAAACTTTAAATCACTAAATTGAATTAAAAGAACAAAATTTACTTTTGCACCTATAGCCGGTTCTACTTGTATTTGATTTGACAAATACGATTTTTTAGAATTTGCAAAAGAAGCTAAAGATTTTTGTAAAGTATCATTAAATTGTGCTCTATTTTGTTTTGCTTTAAAAATTTTATTTTCATCTTTTAATGATTTTGCCATGTTAAAATTTGAAAAATTCGTTTTACCTACAATTTTTTGAGAGGGTTCCAATTCGCCAAAACTATTTTTTTGAGCATAAGACCACACTTCTGTTTGTGTATCTTTAATAATTGTATATCCGTTGCTATCTTCATACCAACTGTAAAATTCATCACCGCACAACCTAATATCTATATCTGTTCCGTCAGGTTGCTTTTCTTTTATAATATCCGGATTTGCAATTGCTGCAAAACAAATATTAAATGTACCAAAAAATAAAAAAGATAATACCAATAAAAAATTTTTTAACATAATTAAATATCTATTCTTAAAGTAAACATATGCACATTACCTAAATCTCCTTTAGGTAACCATGCATAATCTATAAAAATTTTATTAAATTTTAATCCGGCTCCTAGAGTTAAATTTGTAATAAAATCATTATTTGTTCCGTCATAATTTTTACTTAATAAGGCATTATAGCCTAATCTTAAAAATAAAACATCCTCAAAGCCGGTCTCGACAGCTATTTTACAATTAATTATATCATCATTATAATAATCATCCAATTGTATAATACCGACATTTTTCTCTCCTATAGGACCAACTATACTGCAATATAAGTTTGTAGGTAATGAATATCCGTTTACGGCTGGTCCAAAGTTATTTATACCTACATTACAATATACATCCTTTGAAAAGAAGTATAAACCACTTAACGATGCCGTAAAACCGGAATAAGAAACATCATCTATAGTTTGTTTTATATATTTCAATGATGCTCCTGCAGAGAAATATTGACCGATTTTTTTCCCGTAAGATACATTTAAATATTTATCGTTAACATTAAAACTACCATCTTTTATATATCCGTCGTTATACTCTAAAGTTCTATCAATATTTCCAACATCAAAATAACAAAAACTAATATTTAAACCTGAATCTTTCTTTATAGGAATATTTAAGGCCCCTATACTATACTTTGTATCTTGAAGATATATTGCATGTGACAAAATGATGGATTTTTTTACAAAAGGGAGTAAAGACGGATTTACTACAGAAGAATTATCTCCCATACTTGAACTATTTGCAAGTGCAGCATCATAAGCATTTGTTGGCATTTGCAATATTTGAAACATTGTTGTTCCTATACCATCTGCAAAAACCAAATTGTTTAATAATACTAACAAAAAAAATATTAAAAAATAAAATTTTAATTTCATTATTTGATTATAAGTTATATTTATACTTTTAGCAATAAAAATTTATTGTTTTAAGTTATCTTTTAAATTTTTAAAACACTCATCTTCTATATTTATTTTTTCATCTTTCAATATATTAAAAATTTCTTCCCAAGTTTTTACTTCAAATTTTCTTTCGTTTGAAACCTTTATAGCATCTTTAAAAATTTGTATTTCTTTTGTTTCTTCTTCTCTTACAAGATTTATTAAACTTACTTTTTTATTTAATTTTTCACCTAAATCATTAAGTAAAGTCCAATTTCTTACTAATTCATAAAAAGGATTTATGTTTTCTTTATATTTTTTTTCAAGTTTCTCATCTTTCTTTCTAATATTTTCAAATTTTTTTCCAATAATATCAAAATTATTATAGTATTTTACCTTGCTATATTTTTCAAATTTTTCTTTGTTTTTTTCTTCATTAAAATTAAATTTTGGCATCCCGGAATTAACTTTAACTTCAATAAAAACAAGTTCTTCATCCGTAACGACAATTATATCCGGTTCGGTCCTCAACTTCGGTTTCTCTCCTATATCTTTCTCCGATTGTTTCAAGCTTTTTATAATATTATTGTTTTCTAAAATTCCAGCACTAATTTCTGAAATTTTACTATTTATTAAATCGTTATATGATACTCCCCAAAATAATATATCTTTTATTTCCGATTTAAGACCAAGAATATCTTTTAAAACATCTAATTTATTTTTTTTAAAGAAGTAGGTAAAAAATATCCAACTGCAAGCATCTTCCGATGTTGAAAATCCGAATTTTATTTTTTTATTTTCTCTGTTTTTTTCATTTAGAGTAT
>JAFXOB010000023.1 GCA_017529005.1 Elusimicrobiota bacterium | reverse complement strand
GTGTGCTACGGCTCCGGCCCCAATAACTAAAACATTTCTTTTCATTTCAAGCAGTGCCTCCTCAAGATAAATTACCGATAAAATCTTTATATGTGAAACTTTTTATAACTTCGATTTTTCCGTTAAGCCTTTTTACAACTATAGACGGCATAGGTATTCCGTTAAACCAATTCATTTTTACCATACTATAACCCGCGGCATCTTCGAATTCTATTTTATCTCCGATCTTTAACGGTTTACTGAATTTGTAAGTACCGAAAATATCTCCGGCCAAACAAGTTCTTCCTGCAACGATATATTCATACTTTGCATTTTTCTGTTTAACCATTTTTGCAGGAGTATGATAAGTCAACAAATCCAACATATGTGCTTCGGTAGAAGAATCGATTACAGCAATATCTTTTCCGTTATGTGTAATATCCAAAACAGATGTTACAAGCTTAGCACTCATCGTTATTGAAGATTCGCCCGGTTCCAAATAAATTTGCACTTTATATTTATTTGAGAAATCTCTTAATATTTTACAAAATTTTTTAATATTATAACCAGCTTTTGTAAAGTAAATTCCACCGCCGAAACTTACCCACTCGACTTTTTGTAACATTGCGGAATAATTTTTGCCTATATAATTTAAAGATTGTTCCAAATTATCTGCATCTTCGTTCTCGCAATTAAAGTGGAACATAAGACCGTTTATTTTATCTAAATTATCCGAAATATCTTTTTTGTTTATTACACCGAGTCTTGAATATTTTCTTGCGGGATCTGCCAAATCAAAATGACTGTAACTTATTTTAGGATTAACTCTTATTCCTAAATTTTTATTTTTTACCAACGGATAAAATCTTTTTAATTGAGATATCGAATTGAAAATTATTTTATCCGCAAACTTTTTAAGTTCTAAAATTTCTTCTTTGGGATATGCAACAGAATATGCATGAACTTCTTTTCCGAATTTTTCATAACCGAGTTTTGCTTCATATAAAGCACTGCTTGTAGTTCCGTCCATATATTTTGACATTAAATCAAACACACACCACGTGGAAAAACATTTTAAAGCCAAAACAAATTTTGCACCCGATTGTTTTCTTATAAAAGCAATCTTTTTCATGTTATTTAACAGTTTTTTTTCTTCAATAAAATAATAAGGTGTTTGTATTTTCATTTTGCTTTTCCATACAGACTTTTTCTTAAGTTGAATAAGTTTATAAAATATACAATAAAAATGCAAAGATTTTTAAGCCTGTAAAACATATAAAAATTTTTGTTTGTTTTTACTGTTGTATTGTTTTATTAATAGCATCCAAATATGCCTTATACGGCAAAAAATCTTTACTGTCCTTATATATAAAAGTTTCTGCGTTTGCACCTTTTTTTATTAACTTTTTTTTCAAACTGTTTATTTTACCGACACTCATGTTTTTATTTTTTTCACAATGGAAAAAATAAAAATTTTTATTTTTACTTTTTCCTAAATTTTTTTCTACATATTTTGACGGTTTTGAAATATTCATACATAAAGCACCGTCATAATTGTCGTAAATCAAATTAAACAATAAAGCAATGTTTCCGCCGAAATTTGTACCGGCGACATATATTTCCACATCTCTTGTATCACAAGTGTTTTTCATTCTGTCGACTTCTATTAAAATTCTTTTGTTTACAACATCCATATTTTCTTTGGTAAAAAAAGATTCGTAATCTTCGAAATCAAAACCCATAATAAATATTTTTTCTTTTTCTGCTACATATTCCCATTTATCTGCTTCTTCCGCAAAATCATAAATTTCCGATTCATTGTTTTCCAAATCTTTATAATCATGAAATAAAAGCAGTATTTTAACATTTTCTATGGTTGTATCATCTTTCAAAATATATATATACGGTGTATAAATATGAAACTTATCAAAGAAATCCAGTTTCTCATAAGCATAAGAATATTTTACACTAAACAATAAAATTAAAATTGAAAATAATATTTTTAAATTTTTCATAAATGCCTCATACAGACTTAATGTATAATTTTAATAAATTTTTTTTATTTTTTAAATAACATTTTTTTCTTGAAAAAACTTCCTATATATTGTAAATTAAATCTTAATAATTTTCAGGAAGATAATTATGAACAAATACGATGTTATTGTTATAGGCGGAGGAAATGCAGGTTGTGAGGCTGCACTTGCTCCTGCAAGATTAGGTTTAAAGACATTACTCATTACCCAAAATATAGATTCTATAGCAAATATGCCGTGCAATCCTGCAATAGGAGGTATTGCAAAAGGACAAATTGTTAGAGAAATTGATGCTTTAGGCGGGGAAATGGGTTGGATTACCGATATGGCCGGTATCCAATTTAAAATATTAAACAAATCAAGAGGACCTGCCGTTTGGTCTCCTAGAGCACAATGTGATAAAAAACTTTACTCTACATTCATGCAAAATTCAATAATATCACAGAAAAATTTAGATTTATTGCAAGCAACCGCCACACAAATTATAGTAGAAAACGGTAAAGTTATAGGTGTTAAAACAAATTTGGATGAAACAATATCTGCTCAAGCTGTTGTCATAACAACAGGAACTTTTTTAAACGGCAAAATATTTGTAGGAAAAACGGTTTTTAACGGCGGAAGATTCAGTGAAAAATCTTCAACGGATTTATCCGAATCTCTAAAAAAAGATTGTGGTCTTGAAATTTCAAGATTTACGACTTGTACTCCGCCGAGAATCAACGGAAGTTCCGTAGATTATTCTAAAATGACTCCTCAACCCGGAGATAATCCTCCTGTACCGTTTTCACATTTTACCGATACAAAAATTTGGCAACAAACAAAGAAACAAGTACCATGCTACTTGGTATATTCAAACGAAACAACACATAAAATAATAAAAGACAATATAAAAGAATCCTCTTTATATAACGGTCTTGCCAATGCTCACGGGCCGAGATATTGCCCTTCTATAGAAGATAAAATTGTTCGTTTTCCGGAAAGGACAAGACATCAATTATTTTTGGAACCGGAAAGTTTAAGCACGCAGGAAGTTTATATAAACGGCCTTTTTACCGGTTTAGGGGAAAAAGTTCAACAAGAATTGTTACATTCAATTGAAGGATTGGAAAATGCAAAAATAATAAGATATGGTTATGCAATAGAATATGATTATATTCCACCGACACAAACAAAACATACTCTTGAAACGAAAAACATAGAAAATCTTTATCTTGCAGGGCAAATTAACGGCACAACAGGTTATGAAGAAGCCGCAGGTCAAGGTATAGTCGCAGGAATAAATGCTGCATTAAAGATTTTACAAAGGGATCCTTTAATACTTCATCGACAAGAATCATATATAGGTATATTAATAGATGATTTGGTAACAAAAAATGTGGATGAACCGTATAGAATGTTTACTTCAAGAGCAGAATACAGATTAAGTATAAGAAACGATAATGCGGATTTAAGGCTTATGGAATTAGGTCATCATATAGGATTAATATCTGATGCAATGTATAAAAAATTTACTTTGTACAGACAAACTTTAGTTGATTTGTATGAAGGAAACGATGCTCCTTTACCTGCAGATGAAGAGCTTAATCCGTGGTCTATGGAAAAAGTTAAAGAAGAATTGGAAATCACAAAAAAATATGAAGGTTATATTCATATACAGGAACAATCGGCAAAAAAATTAGCTAAATATGAAAACAAACAAATACCGAAAGATTTCGATTATGATTCTATTTCAACTTTATCCGCGGAAACAAAAGAAAAATTAAAAAAAGTTTTACCTTTAACATTGGGACAAGCAAACAGAATACCGGGAATAAAACCGAGTGACATATTGTTTTTGAATATAGCAATTGAAAAAACAAAACAACAGAAGAAAGCAGAAGATAGTTTATAGGATTATAGGGTTATAAGGTTATAGGTTTAACTACAAATAGCAATTATAACTAATAACCCCATAACCCAATAACCTCATAAACTAAAAATAACGGAGTTATTTTTATGACTAATTCGGTAAATATTTATGTTTTTTCCGGAACCGGAAATACACTAATTGTTGCAAACAAAATATCGGAAATTTTTAATTCAAACAAATATAATTCAACTGTTTCCAAAATGGAAAGTATTGATCCAAAACAAATAGATTTAAATTCCGCAATCGGTATAGGTTTTACTACAGCATTTTGGAATACTTTTCCTTTTGTCAGAACATGGATAGATAATCTTCCCGACGGCAACGGAACGGAAGTTTTTCTGTTTACAACCATGGGGGACAGTTCATGCGGGATGATAGCACATATTGCAAAAATATTGGAAAAGAAAAACTATAAAATTATAGGTGCCAAAGGTTTTATAATGCCTAACAATTTTCTTCTTGTATTAAAAGATAAAAAAAACAAGGAAAGAATAGAAAAAACTTTACTAAAAGTTGAAGAATATGTAAAAGGAATAATAAATTCCAACGGTTATATAAGAAAAACCAACTTTTTTTCTTCAATTGCATTCTTCTTTTCATCTTTTGTTACAACAAAATTATGGAACACAAAAATTGCAAAAAGGATAATGAAATTTAAGCTTGATAAGGCCAAATGTATCGGATGCGGAATGTGTGCAGCACTTTGTCCTATGGAAAATATTGAAATAAAAAATATTCCGCAGTTTAAAGATAAATGTATTTTTTGTTTAAGATGTGTATCATATTGTCCTAAACAGGCATTAAGCAACAAAATACTTTTAAAAACTTACAGAGCCGTAAATTTAAAGGATATGTTATGGAAAAATTAATAATAGATTTTTTAGGATATATTGCTGCAACAATTACAACTATAGCTTTTTTACCGCAAATAATAAAAACCGTTAAATCAAAATCCGCTAAAGATGTTTCCATGGGAATGTTTGTTTTGTTTACAACCGGCGTTTTCTTATGGATTGTTTACGGTATTTTAACAAGTACTTATCCTGTTTTGATAGCAAATGCAGTTATATTTTGTTTAGCTCTCACACAAATAATTTTAAAAATAAAATATGACAAAATGGAAAAGGTAAAAAAATAATGAAAAAATTATTCCTTTTATTTTTATTTATTTTGTTTTGCAGTACGAATGTTTTTGCTCTTGAAGACGATGTTTTATATAAATATGTAAATCTTGATGCTTGTTTATCTATGGGGTCTACTGAAACTTATGATAATAAAGGTAATAATCGAGGTATGGTAAGTGTCGGTTTTTTGGGAAATCTTGCATTTGGTCTCCAATATAACAGATTAAGATACGAACTTGCTTATCAGGAAAGAGCGGAAGTTTCCGAACTTGTACAAACTATGTTGGGACTTATAAGTACATTGACAATCAGGGCACTTATGGCAAATGTTTATTACGATTATGTAAGAAGCAATGGCTTTGCAATGTATATAGGTGCAGGTG
>JAFXOB010000181.1 GCA_017529005.1 Elusimicrobiota bacterium | reverse complement strand
TCCGTATGTCCGGATTTCTCTTTTATACGTTCTATAACTTTATCTATTCCTTCTATTCCTACATACTTAAACAATCTGTCTTTCTGTTCTTTGCTCATTCCTTTCGTTATTTCCAGCATTTTTGCTATCGTTAATTCTCTCAAGCCTTCTTTTATGCTGTCCTTTGCCTTATTCTCTTTCAAGATTTCCATTATCTTTCCTGCTTTTAATCCTAATGCTTTTAAGCCTTTTACTTCTTCTTCTATGTTACTTTCTATTACACTCTTTATTGTCATAGAATCTATAAACTCTTCTTCTATACCCATCTTTATCAAGTTCTCTTTTATTGTATCATATACAGCATATATCAACGAATCGTCAGTTATCGTTTCTATCACTTCCCTTATATCTTTTCCTTGTCTTCTTGCTATATCTTTCACTTGTTTCATTGTTAATCCGTCTACAAATGCCTTTTCATATCCTTTCATCTTCTTTTCATCTTTTAACAATTCTTCTATGTTACTCAATTCTCTTACACTCTTTTCACTTATTACCATTGCAGATATTTCACCAGGATACTTTTCTTCAAGTTCATTTCTGTTTTCTATTACATCACTCAATCCGAATATTCTCATATTTCTTTCGTATTCTTCTCCAAATGCTTCTCTCAAATCTCCCTCTTTCTTATCTAAGATTATATCTGTTATGCTCTTACCGGACATTATTTCTTCTGCACTTATTATTCCTTTCTTTATCATTTCTATTACTTTATTTATATAATCCTCATTCGTTAACTGTTCTATTGTTACCCCGCCTACTATTCCGGCTACTATTTCATTATGTTCTTTTATTCTTATCCTTCTATCTGCCATTGCATTTGCTACCGTTTCCTCCAGTCTGTTTCTGTTAATTTCCAGTCTGTCAATTCCCATTACCGTTGCAAATCTTCCCATGTTCTTTTCACCTATTTCTGTCAACACTTCTGAATAACTCTTGTTCATATATTCTCTTCTTATATATTCGTCCGCACTTTCCGCTTCTATTATATCTTTTACTTTTATTCCGTCACTTAAGTCTGCCAATGTTATTCCGGCTGATACGCCCATATCAAAATCTATTATTCCGTCTAATTCTTTCAATATCTTAGAATCACTTAACCATTTAAATACTTTCTCGTTGTTTTCTCTTATGCTGTCTATATCCAAGCCTACAATCTTCAATACTTCTTGTATGTTCGTTAATTCACTTTCTCTTAATCTTTGCGGTGTTATTCCTCTTACTTGCTCATATATATTTTCTTTCTTCGTATCTGCCGTTATCGTTATTAATCCTTTTGTCATCATTTGTTGTAACTGTAACATAAATTGTTTATTGCTTAATTCTTCCAATGTGAATGTATCTGCTAATGCACTTGCTTGTTCTTCCGTTAATCCTTGTTTCTTTAATATTGCCTTCATATAACCGTGATTCATACTTATATTGTCTTTCTTATCTTCTTTATCACTATAATTTATTCCGAACTTCTTTAAACTGTCTCTTGTTGCGCTGTTTCCTATCTTCGTTATTCCCATCAGTTGTCCATATGTCTTTGCTTTTATTACTTTTATATATTCTTCACTAGGTGTTCCGTCTTCTTTTACATATACGCCTTCTCTGCCGAATTCTTCTTCCGTCAACAACTCTGCTATTGCCATCTCGCCCCTTGTCATCATGGATTTATATTTCTTTAATAATGCTCTCGGATCTTGTGTCGGATATAAATGTGCAAATACTAATAACAACTCTGCATCCGTTTGTTCCGTTGTAGGTTCTGCAATCTGTGTTTCCGTACTGTTTACTGCAACTGCAGATCTGTATGCATATCTGTCTATATCTTTTAATGTTAATTTTTCTCCTTCAGTATATGGATCTGTATCAAAGAATTCAGCTCTTGCTTCTTTTGCTCTTGTTTCTGCTTCTAACTCTTGTGCTTGTGCTCTAAGTCCCGGCATTTGACTATATAATTTTTCTTTTTGTCTTTCTTGTGCATTAAACATCGTTCTTGCTTTATCCATAAGTTTCGACAAGCCGGTTCTTCTGTCACTTATCTTTAACATTCTCTTTATCGTATCATAACTTGCATTCTTAAATCTGTCTGCACTATCTGTCTCTGCCAAATCTAATGCCGATCTCATATTCTCAAAATTCGGTATATCTCTTAAAGTCAAATCTTTATACATCTTTTCTTTTACTTCAGAACTTACCTGATTTAACACTTCCATCATATTTGCTATCACTCTATCAGTATCTGCCGTTATTTCTATTCCTGCCAATGCCATAGCAGCTTTTATTTCTTCAGGTGTTTTGCCTATTAATGCTCCCAATTCAGGATTTATAATATTATTCAAGGACTTAAGATTTCTATTAACCCCTAATCCTATCTTATTCTTAATTCCCTCGAAGAATAATCCTCTTGTTGCTTTATTCTTATCAGCTAAATTTTGTGATACTATCATCTGTTGTTCTCGAACTTCATCGAACTTAGCTTTTACAGCCTTATAATCCGCAAAAACTTTTTCCGAATAATTACCATCCAACAACAACCCTAATTTTGCTAATTCTGTCGTTTGTGCCGGCGGTAAATTATAACCGTTTTGTAATGCATATTGTTGTAATCCGGAATCGTAACTTGCGTTTGTAATTTGTTGCAAGTTTGCTATCGTTAATTTATTGTAATCAATATTCGGATAACTATCCAATAATAAACCAAATGCTTTAGCGTTTCTTATATTTCTATCCCATAATCCGAATATTATCTTTTTACCTTTTTCATCTGTTATTCCGTTAACTACTATTTTCAAACATTCTGCTTGTTGTCTATCACTTAAAGCGCTGAAACTTAAACCATCTACATCTATTCCTAATATTTCTGTTATACCTAAAACACCAAACAACCATTTTATAAATTTATCCCAATCTTTTCCGGGCATTACAGCTCTGTTTGCCAATTGTGCATACACTTTACCTTTCTCTGTTAATACTATTTCTCCTTTTGAATTTATGTAGCTTAATGATGTGTCAGTATTAATTGTTGTTATATAACCTTCGGCTTTTGCTCTTTGTTCCGCTGTCATATTATCAATAACATTTATAGCCTGTTCTGCAGTTACAGTGGTTGCCTGTTGTGTATTTGTCTTTGTAGGTAATAATTGCGAACTTAATTTTATTAATGTCTTTGCTATATCCTGTGACGGACTCAAACCTCTATCTAAATTTACTTCTCTGCTTGCTTGTGCAAACGTACTTTCAAAGTACGGATTTTCTTCACCGGCTTGTGCATCTATTAATTTTTGGAACGCTCCTTCTTGTCTCATATTCTGTATATCAACTAATCTGTTTGCAAATTCTAAGTTTATTGAAGCATCTGCAAATTTATGTTTCTGTGCTTGTTTTATATATACTTCCGCCGTCTCCAATACCTGCATGAATGTTTCTCTCATCTGAGACATCGGATCAGACATTGTTCCGTCTGTAGTATCTTCTCCAAACATGTTGCTTTCATCATTATGTATTGCCTGATAATACAATTGTTCCAAAAATTTTGCATCTTCCATATTCCCGTTATTTCTTGCTCTGCTTGCCATCTCTGCCAATGTTTCTTTTGCTAAAATATACATTGCTTCTTGTCTTGCTTTAAACATTATGGATTCGGATTTCAATTGCATTGATTTATATGTCGATACTGTCTCTAATAAATCTATCTCATCTATTAAACTTATATCAGAAATGTTTCCTCTGATAATATCATTTAATAATCTTCTTGTGTTTCCTGTCTCTTGTGTATTCTTAAATAAACTTCTGCCTTGTCCTTGTAAATATTCATCCGCTTGCTGCATCTCTTGTAACATTGAAGCTACCGAAGCTTGTTCCATATAGACGGTAACACTAGCCTTATCTTTTCCCCAATCAGATGCATTTCTTCCGGCTCTTCCTATTGCCTGTAACAATTCACTGCTCGGGAAATTATGAGCATCCAAAATTACCATATCTATACTCTTGAAGTTTACACCTCTTAAACCGCTTTCATTACTGAATGTAAGTTTTCCTTTTGTTTTTGCCATATCACCTACTGTCTCTGAACGGTTACCTGCAACATCCGCATCTATTATCTGTATTTGCTCTGTATATTGTTTCAGACCGGAATAATTATTAGCTATATACTCTAAAACTTGTGTCAATGTTTGGCCCTTTGTCGCTTCTACTATTTGTTCGTAAGTAAATGCACCATTGGATAATTGTGCTAATGCTTTAATCATTACTTCCGCATTATATGACATATCCATTGCACCAAATAATAAACCTACATAACTTCCACCCTTATCTTTCTTTAATCCCAACTTATCTTCACTGTTACCATTCTTTCTGTTAGCTGCATTTCTTAAAAATTCCACTGCAGTCTCTATACCAATATCCGTAATTTGTTTTCTTGTTGTATTATTTCTATCAACTACAAATCTCTTTGCTTCTCCTTGTTTGTTATATTGTCCTATTACTTTCTTGATAGATGAAGCTTCTATATCAACCGCTATTCCTCCAAATATCGTTTGTGCCACTTCTCTTGCGACATCAAGAGTTGCAGATCCACCGCAATTTAATGTATTAATTTGGTTTCTGCTAAATATTTGCGATATTGTTGACTCTCCGGAACTTACTGACATCTTTACATTCTTAACATCATATCCTTTATAATTAAAGTCTTCAAATTTCATATTATTTATATCTTTTTCACTTATATTATCCGCTCTCATCAAGTTTTGTATTTGTAATGCTACCAATGCAACATTATATGAAGAACTTTGATCTGTTGTATTATTTTGTTGACTTCCGCTTTCAACAGATACCGGTTGTCCGTCTATGAAAGCAACTGCTTCAATATTCATTTCTTTTGCCTGCATTACATACATTGCTCTCATTATATTGCTTATCTGCGAAGCATTATCCATAGATTTTAAATCGGCCTTTGCTCCAAACTCCTTCAAAATAGCATCTCTTAATTTATCACTACATATTATTGCTCCGTTTATAATTGTAAATTCGTTATCTCCTAACTTTTCTTTTGTCTTAACCGAAACATTGGCTTTTATCTTTACTTCTTTGCCTTCAATATTTACTTTAATTTGTTGTAATCTTTGTAAGTTCTCAATTATAACCTTTGCATCTTGTTCATGAACTTTTTCATCTCCGGTACCTAAAATAAATGCCGTTCTGCTTAGAGCCGCAACATCGGCTTCATCTGCTACTCTTAATGTTACATTATTAAGGGCTGCATCTAATGTCTTTCCGTTACTGCCGACTCTTGCCTGTAATTCCACAAAACCTCTTTGTCCTAACGAATATGTAACAACTCTTCCTTTATATCCTTCTTCCAAGTCTGCTGTATATGCTTTTTCTAAGTCTTCATAGTTGTTTTTCGCACTTCCTTCTTTATACTTCGCTTCTCCGTTTACAGCTTCTATTCCCATCATCTTCCATATAAATTTCATATCATCTTCCGCTTTTACATTCTTGCCTTTTGCCGACAACTGATCTGCATCAGTTGATTTTGCACCGAGAATTTCCGCAATATTTAATTGATTTTCATTTAAACTGAAATACTGATCACATGTCCATGCATATACATGTGATTTTCCTCCTCCTGCCGACAATGCAGATACTCTTCCCAACAAATTCTCACACATCATCAATACTTGGTTTGTTGTATTCGTTCCTGCAATGACATTTGCACCTAAGATTCCCAATCCGAAATTAGATAATGATCTCTTTTCTTTTTCATTACCTTTTCTGGTATCCTTTGTTCCTATTTTGTATGCATTTTGCTCATCAGAAACACCATAAGTTATTTCCCATTTATTATTTTCATTCTTGTTTAAACTTAATGAATCATATGCCATTTCACTCATCTTTAAATCTAATGCCAATCTTTCTACAAAATTCAAATCCGCCTCTGTCTTATTGTTACCGAATGCAGCTCTTATCATTGATTCTTTCAATTGTTGTGCTCTTGCAATTCCATTATCATTGTTTATAAATATTCTTAATTTCTCCGTTTCTTTTGCCTTTTCTCCTTTTTCAGCTTTCTCTCTTACAAATTCTCCGGTCTCTTTCTCTATTGCTTTTTCATTTGCTTGTACAAAATCAGTTATTGCTTTATCAAAATTTTTCCAATAACTGTTTGCAAAACTTTCAAACATCTTAAATATCAATTCTTTTGCTTCAATATTAAGATCTTGTGTTCTTTCAAGATCTATACCGTATTCTTTAGATTCAAGTTTTTCCAATATACCGTTCTTACCTAACAATCTATTTAAGTTGTCAAGCGCAACTTGTTCTTCTTCTGTTCTCTTAGCTTTATTTTCCAAATCGGTTCTTTGTTGTTTAATCTGCTCTAAAGCTGCTTTAGAAGCTTGTGCATCTAACTTTATTTGACCCATGTTGAACAATTGACTTAACAATTCTTCCGTTGACTTATTATTTATCTGATTTTTGTTTCTGTTTATAATATTCAGAATTCTGATTTTATTAAATAAACCTATATTTGCATCCATTAATTCTTTCTTTTGCAAATCTAAATTATCTCTTAATCTCTTTTCTAAGATTTTTCTCATTTCTTTGCTTATTTCTCTATATTGTTGTCTATCATTGGTTGATAACAAAAGTCTGTTTGCCAAATTAATTAAATTAAAATTCTGTTGTAATAATTGGTTATCTTTGCTGTTTTGTAATCTGTCGTTGATTAATTTCTCCAAGTCTTGCTGAGCTTTTTCTTTTTGTTCCTGTGTACTTCTGTTACTGTATAAATCATTAGTAATATTTCTTATCTCATCTCTAATCTCTCTCTCTTTATCTTGTCTTGCTTCTTTAGTTGCGTTTTCATCCAATGAAATATCTACCAAACTCTGTATTAATAACTCTATTGTTGAACTTCTAAATGCTACGATTGTTCTCTGATCTATAAAGTTAACATTCCTGTAAAGTGTACTTTGCAGATCCGACATATCAACAGCTAATAAATCTGTTACTCCCATTTGCGAAATTCTTGTTGATAAACTGCTGTATAAATCTTTCCTGTTTTGTCTGCTCAATGTTTCAGAAAGTCTAATATCGGAATTTATCTGTGCACTAAGTCTTTCCTGTAAGAATGTTCTGTAATCTCTTACTGTCTGGCTGTTCGATAAATTACCAACATATTTAAAATATTCCGTTGAAGAAGCAGGATGAGCATTAGCAAAATCCAATAAATTCAATGTTATACTGTATCTGTAACTTAAATCCAACTCCTGATTTAAAGCTTCTATCTGTTGAGCTTTTTCTTCTTCTTTTAAATTATTATTATTT
>JAFXOB010000180.1 GCA_017529005.1 Elusimicrobiota bacterium | reverse complement strand
TAGTTTTTGTTTATCTTCTATATTTTTCGGTAACTTTGTAAGATTTTCTTTTAATTCAAAAATTTTTATATCTTTTTCTTGTAATGTATATAAAAGTTCTAAAGTTTCTTTTAAGTTTTCCATTGTATCTCCATAATTTGTAAATTTAGCTAATTATAGCAAGTTTAAAATTATTAGACAATACAAAATTACTATTTTTATTTTGACACTATAAGGTATTTTTTTATAGAATTTCAAAATATATGAAAAATAAAAAGTCTGTTTTTATTACTATAGAGGGTTGTGAAGGTTGCGGAAAAACGACACAGTCGGAGCTGTTAAAAAAATATTTGCAGTCTAAAGGCTTAAATGTTATTTTAACCAGGGAACCCGGAGGAAGTGTTGTTGCGGAACAAGTAAGAAATATTTTGCTTAATCCGGATTTTAAGGTTGCTCCTTACTGCGAGCTTATGTTATATGAAGCATCAAGAGCACAGCATTTGGAAGATATAATAAAACCTAATTTAGAAAAAGGTTATGTTGTTATATGTGACAGGTTTACCGATTCAACACTTGCTTATCAGGGATATGCAAGGGGAATAGATAAAGAAATAATAAAAAAATTGAACAATATTGCAACATTAGGACTAAAACCTGATTTAACAATATATTTGGATATAAATCCTAATAAAGGTATAAAAAAAGCCAAAACAATAAATAAAGGTAAACTTACAGGCGGGGACAGAATAGAAAGAGAAAGTTTAAAATTTCATAACAATGTCAGGAAAGGTTTTCTTGAACTTGTAAAAAAATATCCCGACAGAATAAAAAAAATAAAAACAAATGAAGTAATAGAGAAAACTCAAAGACAGATAAATAAAGAAATAGATAAGTTTTTTAAGAAGAAGAGAATTTATGTTTGAAAAAATAATAGGGCAGAATAAAGCAAAAAAAATTCTTTCGGAACAAATAAAGAATAATAAGATTCCGCATGCTTATATCTTTATGGGTGAAGAGGGAACAGGTAAAATGTTGACCGCAATAGAGTTTGCCAAAATATTAAACTGCACAATTAACGATTATACAAAAATGGATGCAGGTCCTTGTAATCATTGTTTATCTTGTGAACATATAGATAAAGGATCTTTTCCTGATTTACATATGATAAATTTTGAAAAGCAGGATGAAATTGCCGAAAAAGAAAGTGAAAAAGGAAAAACAAAGTTAGGTATAAAACTTATAAGAGAGTATATGCAACCGAAAGTATATATTAAAGCTACGGATGGCAAATGGAAATTTTTTATAATAGAGCCTGCGGAAAAGATGACAATAGAAGCCTTTAATTGTTTGCTGAAAACATTGGAAGAACCGCCCGATAATACAATAATTATACTGATAGCAAAGCATAAAGAAACTATACCGGTAACTATTTTATCAAGATCACAAACTGTATTTTTTCAGCCGTTACATATGGAGGAAATATCAAAGTATTTACAAGATAAACATTTTTTGTCGCAGGAAAATGCCGATAAAATTGCGGAATTGGCCGATGGTTCTATAGAAAAAGCAGAACAATTAATGTTAAATACTCAAAATGAATATTCTACTTTATGGACCGAGTTAACAAGTAAAAAGTTGGCATTGGCAGATATTCTTATGAAGAGCAAGCTTGTTGCAAAAGACAGGGACAGTGCAATTGAAGCGGTAAGTATAATTTCGGAAAACGCAATAAAATTTTTTAGACAAAATCCGGGAAAGTATGCTGGTATTATTGAAAGATTGTCGGAAAGTAAAAAGTTTTTAGAACAAAATGCCAACCCTACAAACGTGTTGGATAATTTGTTTATATATATAAATTCTAAAACAAAATAAATGGAGATATAATTTTATGCCTATGGTAGTTGGAGTTATAGTTAGAAGAATTAAAGACAAAGTTTATGCTCAAACAGGTAGATATACGGTAAATTTAAACGATAAGGTTATACTTGAAACAGAGCATGGTACGGAATTCGGTGTTGTTTGTGAAAAAGAAAAAAATATGCAACCGTCAAAGGATGTGTATATAGGAAAAATTCTGAGAATAGCAACGGAAAACGATTTGAAAAGATTAGTTAATAATGAAAATAAAAATGCTATTGCAAGAGTAACCGTTTCAAAGAAAGTTCAAGAACATAAGTTGGATATGAAATTGACTTGTGTTCAATATACTTTCGACAGAACAAAACTTTTTATTTATTACACTTCGGAAACAAGAGTTGATTTTAGAGAATTAATAAAAGATTTGGCACATGTATTAAAGACAAGAATACAGATGGTTCAAATAGGGGTTAGAGACGAGTCTAAAATTGTCGGAGGAGTGGGGGTTTGCGGTAAACAGTTATGTTGCCAAATATTTTTAAAAGATTTTAATTCTGTAACAATAGACATGGCAAAAGATCAGGATTTATCTTTAAATACTGCAAAATTATCCGGACTTTGCGGTAGGTTAATGTGTTGCTTGGCTTATGAATATGATAATTATGTTTGTTTTAAAAATAAAAATCCGAAAGTGGGTGAAACGGTAAGTACACCTAACGGAAAAGGTAAAATTGTTTCAATTGATTGTATAAAAGAAACTTTTAATGTTGAACTTTCGGAAAATAATATAAAAACATTTAAAGCTTCACAAATAAAAAAAATTTAATGTTTGAATATTATCGGTCAATTTGATAAAATAAAAAGTTAGTATTTAAGTTTTACAGGGAGAATAATTTATGAAAATAGTTAAAGAAGGTTTTCCTTTTATTTTCGGGTGCTTTATAGTCGGCCTTATTTGTAATTTGTTTTTTGCACCTTTAGCAATAATTTTTTATCTTTTGGCGATAGGTTGCCTGTTGTTCTTTAGAGATCCTGATTTAACTATAAATGAGGATAAAAATTTTGTTTTATCACCGTGTAACGGAACGGTAATGAATGTTATTGAAAATGAAAACGGACAAACGGAAGTTAGAGTTTTTATGTCTGTTGCTAATGTTCATTTGCAAAGATCACCTGTTTCCGGAACGGTAAAATCCGTTGAACATAAACCCGGTAAATTTTTAAAAGCACACTTGCCGGAAGCTTATGTTGAAAATGAACAAAATGTTATTACAATAGAAAATGAAAACGGGACTTATATAGTAAAACAAATTGCAGGTATTCTTGCAAGAAGATGTGTTGCTTGGGTAAAACCCGGTGATGTTATAAAACAGGGTGATAAAATCGGTGTTATTAAGTTTAGTTCTCAGGTAGATTTAATTATGCCTGCAGGTTACGATGTTAGAGTAAAAGTAGGGGATAAAGTAACTTCGGGTCTTAGTATATTTGCAGTAATAAAATAAAATTGTCTTTGTCAATTTTTATAATGGAGAAAAAGATGCCTTCTTTAAGAAAAGGTTTATATGTTTTACCGAGTATGTTTACAGCCGGAAATTTAGCATCCGGTTTTATTTCAGTAATATGTGCAATAAATGGGAACTTTAATGCATCTGCATGGTTTATAATACTTGCAATTCTATTTGATATGAGTGACGGTAGAGTTGCAAGACTTACAAAAACGATGAGCAAGTTTGGTATGGAATTTGATTCATTGTGCGATTTGGTTTCTTTCGGTGTTGCACCTGCGGTTTTAATGTATCAGTTGGTTTTAAATACGATGGGAAATGCAGGTATAGCAATTGCAGTTGTTTTTGTTGTTGCAAGTGCAACAAGACTTGCTAAATTTAATGTTAAAGCTATGGAACCGCCGGATGAAAAGAAAAGTAAAAGTGATACTTTTTCAGGGCTTCCTACACCTGCATCGGCAGGTTTAATTGCATCTTTTGTTTTAAGTTATGAAATTTTTGACGGAACAGTTTTAAATTTTAAAACTATTCCTTTACTTATGAAGAAGATGCCTTTTTTCTTTAATGCTATGCCTGTTATAATGTTGATTCTTGCTTTTTTGATGGTATCAACTGTTCCTTACGGAGCATTTAAACATATTAAGTGGACAAGACCTAAATCAATACAAGTGTTTTTCTTGGCGGTGGTATTTGTTGCTTTAATTTGTACATATCCGCAAAATACAATTTTTATAATATTTTTACTCTATATACTATCGGGTTTTGTTGTCCTTTTGGTTAGAGGTTATAAAATAAGAAAGGCAATATCCAAGAATAAGAGAGAAAATAATGAAGATAAATAAAGTAATATTAAGATTTTTACATATAGGCTTTTTAGGGAATTGGCGATTACAATAGCTGATTATTTATTTGTTTGTATAACAAAAAATTGATGAGCTGAAAAAATAAATAATTATAGGGAATAAAAATGGTAAAGAAAAATAAAAAAGATACTGTAGTTTTTTTTGATACAACTTTAAGAGATGGAGAACAATCACCCGGAGCGAGTTTAACTTTCCAGGAAAAATTATTGGTTGCACAACAACTTGCAGCTATGAATGTAGATATCATAGAAGCCGGTTTTCCTATATCCAGCCAAGGTGATTTTGATTCTGTAAAATCTATCGCTCAACAGGTTAAAGGTCCTGTAATTTGCGGTCTTTGCAGAGCAAATACAAAAGATATTACAACTTGTTGGAATGCAATAAAATATTCCAAAAAACCGAGAATACACACGTTTATTGCAACATCGGATTTACACATAGAGAAAAAATTACAAAAAACAAGACAACAGGTTTTCGATATGGCTGTTAATGCCGTAAAACTTGCAAAAAGTTTTTGTGATGATGTGGAGTTTTCCGCAGAAGATGCAAGCAGAAGTGATATAGATTATTTGTGTTCAATAGTAGAAGCTGTTATTAATGCAGGAGCAACAACGGTAAACATTCCGGACACGGTAGGTTATGCAATTCCTTCGGAATTCGGAAAATTAATTGCAACAATTAAACAGAGAGTAAAAAATATAGATAAAGCTGTTATAAGTGTTCATTGTCATAATGATTTGGGTTTAGGTGTTGCAAACTCTTTGGCGGCAATAGAAAACGGTGCAAGACAGATAGAATGTACAGTTAACGGTATAGGTGAAAGAGCAGGAAATGCCGCAATAGAAGAAATTGTAATGGCAATAAAAACAAAACCGTTGTTTTATCCTGTAAATTATAACATTAAAACAAAAGAAATTTATAAATCGAGTAAGTTGGTTTCTAATTTAACGGGAATAACTGTTCAACCCAACAAAGCAATTGTCGGTATAAATGCTTTTGCACATGAATCGGGCATTCATCAAGACGGTATGTTAAAAGATAAAAGAACTTATGAAATTATGTCTCCGCAAGATGTAGGCGTTCCTGAAAGTTTGTTGGTATTGGGAAAACATTCGGGAAGACATGCTTTCTTTAAGAGATTGAAAGATTTAGGATATAATAAGTTACAACCGGAAGTTATGGAACAATTATTTGAAAAGTTTAAACTTTTGGCAGATAAGAAAAAATGTGTTTTTGACGACGATATAAATTCGTTGGTGGAACAATCTGTTTCCGGAGTAAAAGAAGTATATACCATTGATTATGTAAATGTTACTTCCGGTGTAGGTGTAATTCCTACGGCAACAATAAGACTTATAAAAACCATTAAAAATAAAAAAGAAGTTATACAGGAAGCTGCATGCGGTTCAGGTCCGGTGGATGCAGCATACAAAGCTATAGATAAAATTACCGGTATAGTTGTAGATTTGGAAGATTATACTTTAAGAGCAGTTTCAAGTGGTGAAGATGCGCAAGGTGAAGTAAATGTTAAAGTGAAATATAACGGAGCTAAGTATATAGGTAAAGGAATGTCAACGGATATCGTTGAGGCAAGTATAAATGCATATATTCATGCCGTAAACAAAATAGTTATAATGCAATTCGGAGGGAAAAAATAAAATGGGACAAACTATAACTGAAAAAATATTAGCAGCACATTGCGGTAAAAAAACTGTTGTTCCCGGTGAGTTTATTGAACCGAAAGTAGATATATCTTTGTCTAACGATGTTACTGCTCCTCTTGCAATAAAAGAATATTTAAAAACAGGGAAAAAACATGTTTTTGATAAAAATAAAATAGCTCTTGTTATGGACCATTTTACACCTAACAAAGATATTAAATCTGCAGAGAATGTTAAATTTGTTAGAGAATTTGCGAAAAAAGAAAAAATAAAACATTATTATGAAGGCGGTAATGTAGGAATAGAACATGCATTACTTCCTGAAAAAGGAATAGTTGTTCCTGGTGATATCGTTATTGGTGCGGATTCGCATACTTGTACTTACGGTGCATTGGGAGCTTTTTCAACCGGAGTAGGTTCTACGGATATAGGAGCTTCTCTTGCTACAGGTAAAGTATGGTTAAAAGTTCCTCAAACAATAAAATTTGTTTATAAAGGTAAATTAAATAAGTTCGTTAGCGGTAAAGATTTGATTCTTTATACAATAGGTAAAATAGGTGTAGATGGTGCATTGTATCAAACAATGGAATTTACCGGTGAAGTTGTAAAAAAGTTAAAAATGTCAGACAGACTAACAATGGCAAATATGGCTATTGAAGCAGGTGGAAAGTCCGGTATTTTCCCTGTAGATAAAATAACATTGGATTATGTTTCAAAGAGAGCTTTAAGAAAGTTTAAAGTTTACGAAAGTGATAAAGATGCAAAATATGCAAATGTTGTTGAAATAGATTGTTCAAAAATATATCCGCAAATTTCTTTGCCGTTTTTGCCGGAAAATGCAAAAGCTGCAAAGTCAATGAAAAAAACTTATATAGATCAGGTTGTTATAGGTTCTTGCACGAACGGAAGAATTGAGGATTTAAGAGTGGCAGCATCAATTTTAAAAGGTAAAAAAGTAAACAGTAATGTAAGAACTATTATTATACCTGCAACACCTCAAGTTTATGCAGATGCGCTGAAAGAAGGTTTGATGAAAATATTTATAGAAGCAGGTGCAATAATTTCTGCTCCTACATGCGGACCTTGTTTAGGCGGACACATGGGTATTCTTGCAAACGGAGAAAAATGTGTTTCTACTACAAACAGAAATTTTGTAGGCAGAATGGGGCATATAAAATCCGAACTTTATCTTGCAAGTCCTGCGGTAGCAGCTGCCTCTGCAATTAAAGGTTACATTGCAGATCCTGCACAAATATAAAACATATTATGACAAAACAAGAACAAGCACAAGAATTTTTTAGAAAAGGTTACAATTGTTCACAATCCGTATTTGCGACTTTTTGCCAGGATTTAGGCATGGATTTGGAAACGAGTTTAAAATTATCATCTTCATTTGGTGGTGGAATGGGGGGATTAAGGCAAGTTTGCGGAGCAGTAACCGCAATGTTCATGATTGCCGGCTTAAAATACGGTTATGTTGATAGTCAAGATATAAATTTAAAAAATAAACATTATAAACTTATACAAAATTTAGCAAAACAATTTAGTGATAAATTCGGAAGTATAATTTGTAAAGAGTTGTTACTTTCGAATGCAAATATAAAAAAAGATATTTCTATGCCGGAAAAAAGAACATTGGAATACTATAAAGTAAGACCTTGTGAAAGATTTGTTGTTTATGCAACGGAATTGACGGAAAAAATGTTAAAAGACAATGTATAATTAATATTTTTTTGTTTAAGGGATAATTAGTTTAATAAAAAATAAAAAGACTTATGCTGAAAGCATAAGTCTTTTTTTCAATGGTTGCGGGGGCAGGATTTGAACCTACGACCTTCAGGTTATGAGCCT
>JAFXOB010000179.1 GCA_017529005.1 Elusimicrobiota bacterium | reverse complement strand
TCCGCACTCGTATATACAGGTGTTCCGAATCTCGTTGTATATACCGTAGTAAATACCGAGTTGGTTTGTTTGCTCAATATATCACTTATTAAAGTATCTGCACTTAATGTTCCCATGAATACATCGTGTTCACCGCTCTTTAATTGTTCCGAAGCTCCTTTTACTCCGTATACTTTGTAACCTTCTTCCTCGTTTCCTTCTATTTTTATTCCACCCACATAATTTCCTTTACTGTCACTGTAGAAGTATTTTGCCGTGTATGGCTTTTCTTCTGTTGCGGCTGTTACGTTTGCCGCATCTGCATTGATTGCATCTACATCGAAATAATCCTTTCCGAATGTTAAGCTTTCTCCTTCTTCCGCACTCGTATATACAGGCGTTCCAAATCTCGTTGTATATGCCGTGGTAAATGTTGTATTTGTTTGATTGCTTAATATCTCGCTTATTAATGTATCTTCACTTACTGAACCTATAAATACATCACTATCTCCACTCTTTAATTGTACTGCCGCTCCTTTAGCTCCGCTTACGGTGTATGGATTACTTCTTGTTCCATCTCCGTTTACTCTTACTCCTCCGATATAATTACCCTCATTATCACTATAGAAATATTTAGGAGTATACGGATTTTCTTCAGTCGCCGCACCAACCTTATCCGCATCTGCATTGATTGATCTTATACTAAAATCTACCTTACCAAACTCTAAAGATTCTCCTTCTTCTGCACTCGTATATATAGGTTCACCGTATCTTGTTGTATATGCCGTATTAAATGTTGTGTTCGTTTGATTGCTCAATATCTCACTTATTAAAGTATCTTCATCCACTGTTCCGATATAAACATCATAATTTCCGCTTCTTAATTGTACCGATGCTCCTTTGGCTCCGCTTACGGTGTATGGATCGTCTTCCGTTCCGGAACCATTTATTCTTACTCCTCCGACATAATTACCATCGTTATCATTATAGAAATACTTAGGAGTATACGGTTTTTCTTCCGTTGCGGCACTTACCTTATCTGCATCCTCATTTATTTTATCCGGATCAAAATCTGCACTGAAGAATGCTCCATCTATAGTCACACAGTTGGTCATTACTTCTGTATCTCCGAACTTATAAATTGCCGTCGTACCTTTAGCATATCCATCATCTCCGGTTGTTAAATCCAATGTAAAGCCAAATGGATTATGCGCGTTATCTTCGGCAAAAGTAACAGCTGTTGTCCTATACTTTACTCCGTCTCTTTCATATGTTACAGAAACTCCGGTGTTGGCTGCAGTATCATCTGCAATATCATCTTCGGTATCTTTTGCGGTATCAACATTTGTCTTTAATGTCCAATCTCTCCAATTGTCACCTATATTAACTCCGTCCGGACCAACTTCTATCGTTGCCGGAAGTCCTTCATATTCACCATTACATTGTAATCCTGCAAACTGTAAAGTTCCTGTTTCGGAATCTCTTACCGCTGTTACATAAACAACTTTTGCAAAATCTATATATTTACTGTCAACCTTATCAAACAATGCATAATCTTGGCCTTCAAATTTTAAATCATTTACATGTTCTAAAATATCTTTATATTGTTGTAACGGACTGACCTGTACAGAATCACTGTCACTTTCATCCTCATCACCATTATTTTCTTTACCCTTGTTTTGATCTTCAGGTTGTGGCCAACCATTTGAATTGTATGCCAAACTTAAATCAATTTCCGATACGGTTTGAATTGCATTATCTTTTCCTATAATCATTGTATCGAAAGATGTCGGATCTCCGTTACTATTAAATACTATAGCTGTTGCAGTATTGAAACCGGTCCATTCCATTGCTTTAGAGACAATCAATCCGTCACCGGTATATGACAAATTACCTGCGGCTATAGATACCTGACCTTTTGTTGTTTCCCAATCGGTAGCTACTGTATATACCATAGAATTTACAGGTGCAAAATTATCATATGACTCTACAACCAAAACATGACCTTCCGGTTCTAATCCGCTTGTATATACATTTTCATATCCATTACTATAATCGTATTGTATAGCAACTACTCCGGTACCGTTTTCAAGATCTTGACCTACATTTGTTCCTCTGCAAATTTCCTCATTATCACTATTAACTACAACCTCGGAAGAATACAATCCACTAGCTTTAATTCTCGCCAATCCTTCAGAATATGATCCGGATTGCAACATTAGCGATCTTGCTTGTGCTGCATCTGTTACCGTAACGGTTGTAACATTACCGGTAGTTATATCATATTGTTCTATATCATTACCGTTAAATGTAACTCCTTGTGCATATAAACTGTATGTATTGTAATTATCAAATAAATGTTCATCTGTAGACTTTCCACCATTTAAGATAAGTATAGCCTCTATTCTTCTTTCCTCATTCGCCTGTAGTTTTTCTCCTATTCTAACAGCTTTATCTTTATCTCCGGAAGCTAATGCAATATTGTATGCAAAATTTAAAGCCTCTGTTTTAATACCATACCATGCAGCATTGAAGAATGAACCGATCTTATCAAAAAGGCCTATTGATACATCTGTCAAAACACCCAAGTAATTATAAGATGTAAATTGTAAGGTTCCGTCTTCAGCTACAGTGTATATTGCATTTACATTTGATGTAACATTTTGTGTAAAGGTAGATCCGGCAACATACTGTGTGCCGGAAACACCACCGGCTCTATTTAATGAAACTATTACTGATGCACCGGCATCCCATTTTGCATCACTTACCCCGGATACAGCTGTTCCGGAAATATCTTGTGTATAACTTGCATTATAAAAACCGCTTCTTGATTCATCTACAATTATTTTGCCTTCAGCATCGTATTTTACGACACTATATTCTTTTCCGTCTGCCGTTACCTTATCCTTTTGGAAATACGTTATATACTTACTGCCGGCATTCCATGTAGCGTTTGATACTCCGTTAACACTGCCTTTTAGTTCTATAACTTTGTAAATATCTACTACTCCGCTGCTATCATAATCTATAGTTACACCACCTTTCATAGTGGTTTGTGCTTTTCCATCGGCAGCAACAAATATAGGAGCGCCGTCACTGTAAGCAGCTATTTTTATTGCACCGGTTTGTACCGTTTGCCCTTGTATTACAGAACCGGCTTTAAATGTTGCTCCTATGCCCATTAATACCAATGAACCGTTCGTTATTTGTATTGTTCCGTCCGATAATGTATATGACAATAATTTATCATTATCATCTTTATTCTCTTTTATCACAGCATTTGTTCCCTCTGCTACAGGATATTCTCCGTTGCCGCCATTCTTATCACTATTTTCGTCATCTTCGTTTCCACCTTTATCATCTCCGGCCAATAATTCCACCTCTTTATATTTCGGTATAGATAATATTCCATCCACTACAGTTAAATGTTGTGCCCCGTCTTCACCTTCCATAAAGAAGAGTTTTGCGCCTTCCAATAACGACGTACCCTCAAAATTTTCATCTCCGGTTATAGCATTATCACCTTTCAATTCAAAATACATACTTCCGTTGGGCAGTAATCCTATTATTAACGGTTGTGTTATTGTTACATCAACACTACCATTCGGTAATCCTATTGTCGTTTTAGGACCTTTGAAAGCATCCTCTCCTTCTCCTGCTATAGGAATAATTGCCCATCTTTGTAATCCGTTATATTCTTCTTGAGCTAATTGATAAGTTCCTTCAAGTCCGGGTATTGAGACCTCTGATCCAATTGCTTTCCAGCCATCAGGTTCTCCGGTCAAATTAAATTCTTTCAACTCTATCGATAACGTTAACTTACCATTTTCTCTTGTTATTACAACATCTTGTCTGCTTCTGTCACCATCATCTTCATGTATTCTATAAGTTCCTGTAGCTTCATCGTATTCTACTTTTTCTGTATCATCTAAAGATAATGTTCTTGTTTCTATTTCACCCTGCCCTGTCATCATAACTCTTATTAAATCATCACCTTTAAAGCCATAAAAGATATCTCCATCCACCGTTTTTACAACTTCTAAATTTGCAAGTATATTTTTATAACTGCTATCTCTTAATTGATATTCCGTTGTCGTTCTTTCCGGGAATAAATAGCCTCCACCGGTATATCTTGCATATAAAGTTTCTCCTGCTCCGTTTTTACCTAATATTTGTCCAACAACAGCACCTGTAGATACACCGACATTTCCTTCGGTATCAATTATAACTGTTACTGTTCCATCACCATACGGTCCCATTTCCTCAATATAGAAACCTAATCCGGTATCTCCCAAATTATGAGCTATTAATGTTGTTTTTACATCTACCAATTGTCCGTTTTGCCAAGTATAATCAAATGTTAATGTTGCATTTGCTACAGGATTTGTTATATCTTCTTTTAATACTAATCCTTCCGTATTAAGTACTGTTACTTTATTTACGGGAACATCAAATCTTTCATCTTCTACACCCTCACTTTCTACGGTACATGTTCCTTCTTTTGCGGCATAAGAATATTTTCCATCGGAATCTTTTCCTATTATTTTTACTGTTCCTTCCGTTACAGTACCTAATCCTGCTATTTGCGAACCTTGTACAAACTCCGATCCGATTCCAAATATCTTCGCATCATATCCGTTACCGGAGTCTACAAAAGTTAATACTAATATATCACCTTCCGCTGCTGTTAAAGTTGTTCCTGTTTCATCTTGAACCAAGAAACCATGTGTATATGTTTCTCTGTTTTGTATACCGGATCCACCTTCAGGATTATCGGGATCTGTTATCTGTGCTTCTCCCTTTTGTTCTCCAATCATTGTTTTATCTTTATAACTTCCGCTTGTAGTGGTAAAGTTAATCATTCCGGACTTTTTAACTTCACCCTTAAACGTTACCTGTATACCTATATCCAAATATCCGGTACCCAAAGATGATTCTATATCATCATTATTTTCCGAATTCAGTGAGAAACCTTCATTTGTTCTTACAAACATATTTCCTTCGGTACTGATAAATAAATCCAAATATTCCGAAAAATCACCCGATAAGTCACAACCGCCTAACTGATCGGGGCGGAAACCTTCTACACTACTGGAAGGAACAACTCCTTCTAAAATTATTCCGCCATCTACACTTTTAAATTTAAATTGATCCGCGGATGTAATTCCAAGAGTTCCAAAATAATTTCTGTAATGCTGAGGCATATTATTCCAGAATTCTTCTTTTGCCGTTGCTTGAGCTTCGGCAGAAGCCTCAGGATTTGATAACACTTCTAATCTGTCTCTTTGTGCTTGTATTGCAGCCTTAGTTTCATCTGATGCCACTACAGATCCTTTAGATACATCAAAGGTTAAACCTACATTTGTAGAAAGCAAACCGGAACCATAAAATCCGTCGCCCTTATCAATACCTTGACCTACACCCAACATCCAATTTGCAATTTCTGTGGCTCCATCTGCTATACCGGTTATTCCGGCATATTTCATTCCGTCTTCTATTGTTGTTCTCGCTAAATCAAAACCCTCATTAAATATTCTAAAACTTGAATCTCCCAAGTATACTTGTGATTGTCCGTCTCCGTTAACAAAGAATGATTGTCCTTCCATGGTTGATATAGTTTTATTTGCTAAATCAACTTTAACATTCGTTATTACTCCGTCACCCGGTGTATGCAAACTAACTTTTTCACCGTCTCCGTAGAAATTATAATCTTCAGTAGTCGTAACACCTTTTACAGGATCAAACACAAAAGGCACACTGCCTTCACCTATAGCATAATATGTTCCCGCTCCGTAAGTTACATCACCTTCCGAAACATCTATATCGAACGAATATGTCCACTTATTTGTATTTATACCATTTGGAGACAATGTAAAGTTAGGTACTGTTATTTGAATATCCTGTCCATCTTGTTGTACGGTATAGTATGCATTATTATTATCATAATTCATGCACATACTTAAATCTATTCTTCCTTTCTCAAAATAACCAAATCCGCTATACCCGTTATAATTTTGATTATCAACTTTATTAACTTTTTGGTTACCGAGAGCACTCAATATATCCTGGTATATTTGAAGCGGGTTAGGTTTTTCTTCTCCTTGACCTTGACCTTCGGGAGCTTTTTCAAAGCATGCATTTTCAGGTATTATGTATGACTTACCTGAATCTACTTTATAGTTTCCGTTCTTATCATATGTTCCGCTTTCTACCGACCAAGGTTTACCGTTATTGAATCTTGCTGTATTTACCGTTGTTTCACCTTTTTCTTCATCATATATGTATTGTGAAGCAGATTGTAATACCAAATCATAATTTGATTTGAAGACAGTTCCGTCTGCCAACGTTACATTCTTTGCTCCTCCCAAGGATTCTCCAAATGTAAATTCTTGTGATGTGGACATATAATAATTATCAGTATATCCATCAACCTTTAATACAAATCTGTCATCCGGATATTCTCTTACATATACACCGGTTTTTCCGCTACCTTGGTTCGTAACCGTTGCCGGTCTGTCTGTATATATAGTATTTCCGTCTTTATCTTTTCCGGTTCTGCTTTCAAAACCGTTTATTGATGCCAGGTAATTTGAGAGTTGTTCTTCTGTTGCTCCACCATCTCTTAACTCTATGTATTTTTGTATTTGTTCTGCATTTAAGCTTCCGATTACCGTTTCTACCGTAGCAACATCTGTTGTTGTTCCATCAGGATTTACTATTCTTTCCGGTGTTTGTGATGTATACGTCAAAGGAATCGAAGCATCAAATATTACATTATTATCACTATCCATTATCTTTACTTGACCTTCGCTGTTATAAGATAATTGATACTTGTTCTGTTGTACATAATTTTCTACACTTACATAATTCTTTATTCCTCTCCATACAGGGAAGCCTTCCTCTGTTCTCTTATCTAATTCTACATCTGCCAAATCTTTATTGAGTTGGTCAACTGCCGCTGCATAATCTTCAGGTGTATTTGTTCCGTTAACAACACCTAATGCAACATTCAAATAATTTCCGATAGCCGTCTTTTTACCGTCAATAAATTCGGATATGTCTTTTCCTGTATTACTCGTTAAATTCGATGTCTGATCAAACATATACAAGCCCATCAAAGCTCTAACTTTAGCTTCATCTTCCGGACTCAATTCTTCCTTATCACCTTTAATTGCATTAACAAAAGTATTATAAACTAATCCTTCTATATTACCGGGTATATTGTCAGGATCTTTCGTAAAATCATTAAATGTATCTCTATTCTGCATATATATATTTGCAAGTTCAGCCAAGCCTTCCGTATCTATTGCAACACCATGATTACTTAAATCAGCACTCAATTTTATTAACTCCAATCCGCCGGTTGCTAAATCATACTTTTGATCATCCGGTACTCCGGAGTTATAATTCATTATATTTACATACACACCTATATACTCTTCTGCTCTCGGATCAGATAAAGATATTGTTATTTCTTTTCCTTCTTCTCCGGTGGATAATTTAGCTACTAAATCTCTTCCTCCGCCTTCCAAATCTTGATATTCAAAAGTTATCTGGTACTCATCTATTCCGCCGGCACCTATTTCAGTATTGTTTATTATCAACGACCATCCGTTATTAGGATCATACTTATATCCAAGTTTAACATCTTCACCATCCAAAGCTTTTACTGCTTCCTTCATTGCATTATATTCTGTTTTGAACTTTTCCGTATCCATGTCTGCAGATACATCTATAGTCCTGTCTTTATTACCATCATTGTATGTTATTTGCCATGTTTTTCCGTTATATTTAATACCTAATCCCTCTGTATTGTCTCTTATATCTTTTGCATTATTGTATTGATTTATAAAGTCTTCTTTTTTATCATCTGTTATTCCCGCTACATTTACATATTGATCTTTTGTTCCGTCATTATATTTTAATGTCCAACCTTTGCTTGTATTATCATAATTTAATTCCATTCCGGTTTCTTTAGCTATATCTCTACCTTGCTTGAAATCTTTTATAAAATTATCTGTATTAGGTATATTTGCTACTTGTATCGGTTGATTATTATTATGACCTTGTATATTAACTATTGCTTTACCTTTATCGTTTGTTCCGAATGTTATTCCCAACTCTGCTATATCTGTTGCATTAAATGTCTTATTTTCTACTGTTACCTGCCAACCTTTACCACTATCGAAACCGAATTTTACACTTACTCCTTCACCTAAATCTTTTACCGAATCTTTTGCGGTCTTATATTGATCTAAGAATACTTGTGTATCTTGTATCTTCGCTACATCTATATTCTTGGTTCCCGCTCCGCTATCAAATGTTACATTCCATGATCCGTTATTGTAGTTCATACCGAAATCTTCGTTTCCGGTTACTATTTCTCCGGCTTTCTTATAATTTTCCACAAATGTTTCTGTATCTTTTATACCTTCTACATTTATTCCTTTTCTCTCACCGTTTCCGTTATCATATGTTACTTGCCATTTCTTGTTTGCTTCATCATAATTTAATTCCAATGCTCCCGTTGCGGCTCCTTCTGTTTGACTCTTTAAATCTTGTGCTTTCTTGTAATCATTTATGAATGAATCCGTATTGGACGATATATTTGCTACTTGTATCGGTTGTCCGTTGTTATATCCCGGTACACTTATTGTTGCTTGTCCTTGATCATTTTGACCGAAAGTTATTCCCAATTCTGCAATATCCGTTGCGTTAAATGTCTTATTATCTACACTTACCTGCCAACCCTTACTATTATCAAAATTAAATTTAACATTTGCATCTTCACCTAAGTCTTTTACGGAATCCTTTGCCGTCTGATATTGATCTAAGAATTCTTGTGTATCTCCTATATTCGATACATTTATTCTCTTATCTTCTGCTCCATTGTTAAATGTTACATTCCATGAACCATCATTCGTTCTGTAGCTCATTCCGAAATCACCGTTTTGACTTACAACCTCTCCGGCTTTCTTATATCCTTCTACAAATTTTTCCGTATTGCTTATATTCTCTACATTAACACCTTTTGTTTCTCCTTTTCCGTTATCGTACGTTACTTGCCACTTACCGTTCTTTTCGTCAAAATTCAATCCTAATTGTCCTGTCGTTGCATCCTGTGTCTGACCGGATATATCTTGTGCTTTCTTATATTCATTTATAAACGTGTTTGTATTAGGTATACTCGATACTTGTATAGGTTGATCGTATCCCTGCAAACTCATAGTAGTTTTCCCGTCTCCATTCTTACCGAAACTTATTCCCAATTCTTGTATATCGGTTGCATTAAATGTCTTATTATCTACCGTTACCTGCCAACCCTTATCGTTGTTGTAATTGAATTGTGTATTAGCATTATCACCCAAACCTTCTACAGATTTCTTTGCGGCATCATATTGTTGTAAGAATTCTTGCGGATTATCTATATTCGATACTTTTACACTCTTTTCTCCGGCTCCGCTGTCAAATGTTACGTTCCATGAACCGTTATTGTAACTCATACCGAAATCATCGTTTCCTCTTGTTACTTGTCTTCCTTTTCTGTAATCAGCTGCAAATGCTTTCGCATCATTTATTCCATCTACATTTATTCCTTTTGTCTCTCCGTTACCGTTTTCATATGTAACTTGCCATTTCTTTGTTCCTTCATCGTAGTTAACACCTAACCCTTGATCTCCGTTATATACTTTTGAATCTCTTGCTATATTTTGTGCTTTCTTGTACTCATCCGCAAATGTGCTTGTATTTCCTATATTTGCAACTTGTATCGGTTGATCATATCCTCTTACTTGTACATTAAAGCCTTCTTGAGGATTTCCTCCAAACTGCATACCTAAATCTTTCACATCATCTGCCTTAAAGTTCTTGTTTCCAACATTTACAGACATTTCTCCGTTACTGTATCCGAAAGTTACTCCGCCTTTTTGTCCGTAACTGTCTTGTACTCCCGCCGTAGCTGCGGTTACGGCTTTATAATCTTCAAGTATTCCTGATGCTCCGCCGTTCTTAACGACATCACTTGCTTTCATGGTAACATTATTTCCGTTGCTATCCGCAGGTAATCCTGTATCTATAGTGAAATCGTTCTTGGCTGAATCGTATGTAGCGGATGCTCCTGTTTCTTGCATTCCGTTAACCAATGCTTTTGTTTCCTGTGCTCTTTGGCAGAACGTTTCAACTTGAGCTACCGCTTTTTCTCCCGTTTGACCATTTAATATGTCGTCAACATTTACGGCACCGACACCATTTATTCCCGTATCTACGGTTAACGAACCGGAGTCGGAATCAAAGCTTATATTTCCTCCACCTAAACTTGCTTGTATTGTTAATGCTGCATTCATTTGATCGTCGCTTACTCCGGAACCTTTCATTGCTGCAACATATGCATTATATTGATCTCTGGTTTCCTCTGTCACTTGTACATTTCTTATATTTCGTTGTGTACCTTCTACTTCTCTGCCTTCTCCTTTTTCTTTCTTTGCATCCATTTGGGCTTCTATTTCTTTATCTGTTGTTACCTGTTTTATATTTTCGTTATTATCAACTTCTTCTTGCGACATATTTCTCAATTCTTCTTCAAATTGTTTTGTCGCTTCCTCTACCGCTCTTTGTCTTGCTTCTTCTTCAGCTCTTGCATTTGCCTCATCTATAGCTTTTTGTTCATCTTCACTTACCTCTTCATCCGGTACCTCTACCGTATATGTATATTCTACTTCTCTTTCCTCTTCATACTCTACCTCTACTTCATACTCTACCTCTACTTCATACGTGTATGTATATTCGTATGTATATGTATAAGGATTACCTTCCGCATCTACCCCCGTTGCCGTTGCAGTTGCCGTTGCTTCCCTTGTCTCAATTCTTGTTCTTGTTTCCGTTCTTGTCGCTCTTACTTTTTCTATTCTCGTCTCGGTTCTTGTTTCTGTTCTTGCTCCGAGTATATCTACCATTTCTTCTTTACTTATTTCTTTAACAGCACCTTCCTGTGCTTTTTCCTTCATTCCTTCACTGTCAGTCAACACCCTTACTTTTCCGTCTTCCCATTCTGCCTTATAACTTACCCCTACTTCATTACCGTCTATATCTTTCCCTGCTTTTCCGCTTAATACATCTCTCAATCCTTGTGCGCTGTACTCTACTTTTTCTCCGTTTCTTACATTAATATCACTTATTGTAAAGTTCCCGTTTTCTAATTTACTTATCGTTATGAAATGATCTCCGTCTACTTGTACTATTGCACTTTCACCTGCTTTCAATCCGTCTATGATAGTATCTATATCCGCAGTATAACCGATTGTATTTCTTCCATAACCTTCCAACAATGTTTGCATCGTTGCCATACTCGTCATCAATTGAGTACTGCCTGCATTTATTAAATCTGCATTGTTTCTTTCAAATAATCCCGTACTGATTGCTACCAACAACGCTTGTAAACCCAATACTCCCTTATTTGCCATGTCTAAATAACTGCTTACCGCTTGTACTGCACAGTTAATTATATCTGCACCCTGTTCTATCAAACTTGCCAATAATCCTATTATTCCTTCTTTCTCTTCATCTGTCTTTCCTGCCAATGCTTCTTCTAATCCTTCTTTTACTTCTTCTTCCGTTGCTCCCAGCTGTTTCGACAATTCACTTACCACTTCTCCGTATTTCTCGCTTTCTTCTGTTCCTTCTGCTTTTTCTTCCTCGGGTTCTGTTACCGTTTCTTCTGCCTTTTGTTCCGGCAAACCGATTACCACACTCGTTTCCTCTTTCTGTATTTCTATGTTTTCTTTATTTTCTTCTTCTATTCCGCTTATAATATTTTCTTCCTCTTTTGTCACTTCCGGTTTATATTCTCCTATCACTACCCCTTGCGCTTCCGCTATCTCTTCGGCACTCTTATCCACTCTAACTTCTTCTCTGGTTACTTCTCCGATCTTCTCTATCTCTCCTATCTTCTTGTCTCCGCTTACTTGTCCTTTCTCAAATGCTTTCTTTCTGTTTACCAACGCCTGATAATATACTATATCACTCTGTCCCGCAT
>JAFXOB010000178.1 GCA_017529005.1 Elusimicrobiota bacterium | reverse complement strand
CGAAGCATTTACAAATATTATAACTTTATCTCAAATTGAATATATGGTAGAAAAATTTCAATCTTTTAATGCATTGTATGAAGCGATAAATAAAAATAATTACAAATACTATTTAATAAAATCAGATAATATTATTATGGGATATACAGGACTTCATGAAGAAAAAGGAAAACTTTTTTTGAGTAAACTTTATATTTTAAAAAAATACAGGGGAAAACAAGTTGCATCAAGAACTTTTGAATTTATTGAAAATTTAGCAAAACAAAAGAATTTAAAATCTGTTTGGTTAACCGTAAATAGAAATAATAATCATGCAATAGAAGTATATAAGCATAAGGGGTTTGTAATAACAAGAACTCAAGTTGCCGATATCGGTAACGGTTTTGTTATGGATGATTTTATTTTTGAAAAAAACATATAATAATAGAAATGAAATATATAACAGAATTTTTAAATAAAAACTTATATAAATTTATTATTTTAGTCGTTTTACTATTAACCGCTATAATATATATATATAAAATAGATTTGTTGCCTTTAGGTTATGATGAACTTTTCACAATTAATGTCGTCGATTTACAATCTTTGCAAGAAGTTATACATGAAGGAAATATTGAAGATACTCATCCGCCGTTATATCATTTTTTGTTATTTATATTTGTTAAAATATTCGGAATAACGGAATTGTCTATAAGATTATTTTCTGCTTTTTGCGGAATTTTATCCGTTTATTTTATATTTGTATTATCAAAAAAAATATTTTCTTTAAAAGAAGGAATTATTTCTTCGATTTTGTTGATGTTTAATACATATGTAATGCAAATAAATCAGTTTGCAAGGGACTATGCTCTATTTGTTTTATTGTCTATTTTAACCTTTATATATCTTTTTAACATAATGAAAAATCAAAAAACTCTTATTAATAAGGATACTTTATTATATGTTATTTTTTCAACATTAAATATATATACTCACTACTTTGCATTATTTTTATTGGGAAATCAAATGTTGTTTCTTTTGATTTTTTATAGAAAAAAATCAATAAAATACTTATTGTTTTTTTCTGTTACAATTTTTTTGTTGTATTGCCCATGGATAAAATTTATTGAACAAAAAGCTGTAGCTACAAGTAATATAGATTATTTTAAATGGTTAGAAGATTGTATCTTTTTTAATTATCAATATAAGATTGTGTTTATAATTTTATTAATGGTGCCTATATTGGTACTTGTTTATAATAAAATCTTCAAAAATATGTCTTTTAAATTTATTGTTGAAAATTTTAAACAAGAATTATTTTTATTGTTTTTTTGTATAATTCCGTTTTGTTTATTGTTTTTTATAGATAAGTGTTTATTTAATTGTTATACCGAAAGATATGTTGTTTTTTTAATACCGATATATGTAGTTTTAATTTCAAGAGGAATAACATTAATATTGAAAAATTTTATAATAGAATCTGTTTTTGTTTTTGCTTTATCAATTTCACTATCTTTTCATTTATTAAATTATAAAGTGAATAGTTTTACGGGATTTTATTGTGATAATCCTAAAGGTGCATTACAATGTATGTCTGCTATTTATAAGCTTAACAGAAGTAAAGATATTGATTTGTTGTTTGTCGGAGTTCATTTCTTTGATTATTATATAGATAAATATCTTACCGAGATACCAAAAAACAAAATTACAATTATAGATTGGAGAAAATGTAAAGTTGATGGTGATATTGTTGACTTTTTAGAACAAAAAAAACCGGAATATGTTTTAGCTTTACAATCTTGTCATACAACATATTTACAAGACAACTATACTATTGTCTTTACTGAACATTTTAATTGTTTTTTTGATGTTTGTTTAATAAAAATAAGATGATATTTTTATTTTTTCTTAAAAATTGTTCTTATTAATGCCGCTTCTTTTTCCTGCGTTTCTATGGAAATTGTAAAATTTATATCCGTATTATTTTGAACTTTTGCCGTTATAATATTATCTTGTTTAAAAACAGGTTTTTTAAAGTTTATTTCCATTTCATCCAAAATAAAATCTTTCTTGAACTTTTCATCAAAAGTTTCCATAGCCCACATAGGATAAACACAATTATTAACATGTCCGTTACTATCGATATCATCTTCTCTTATTTGTATTTGTTTTTCTAAATCTGTCTTTTGTAAACCTTGTATTTTGAAAAAAGAAGTTTCTAATGCTCTTTCCGGTAAAACATCATAAGTAAGGTTATAATTATCAAATTTTATTGGTCTCATTTTTATTGTATCTATCATTGCCCATTGGCTTGATGCGGCAATTAGGATATTTTCTTGTGCATCTTTAACAAGAAATTCTCTTATGGCTATTAATGGTGTTCTTGCACACGGCCATGTTTCAAGTATTATCTTATCGAAAATTTTAGGCAGAGAAAATATTTTTATATGATAAGCTCTACCGACCCAAGCTAAATGATTTTGTTTATAGAAAGTGTATCCTACATTAAGTTTTTCAGCATGAGCATCAGCCATATCCTGTAGTAAATGAAAAATGCTAATAATTTTTATTTTTTCATTCCTGTCGCACTCATAATTTGATATTGTATGTTCTTTAATAAGTTTTTCCATTATAAAATCCTTAATTTGAAAATTTTAATTATTATATAAAATTTTAAAATTTTTTGCTTGACGATACCAAAATAAAAATGTAAAATATCTAATCTTAATTGTAAAGAATTTTGGAGGAATATAATGGCAAAGTTAAAAACAGGAAGACACACATCTGCTCTTAAAGAAGCAAGAAAGACAGAAAAAAGAACAGCAAGAAATGCAGCAATGAAAAGTAAAATAAGAACATTATCAAAAAAAGTTGAAGCTGCAGTAAAAGCAAAAGATGTAGAAGCAGCAAATGCAGCTCTTAAAGTTGCTTTTTCAGAATGGGATAAAGCAAAGAAAAAAAATGTTATTCATAAAAATGCGGCAGCTAATCAAAAGGCAAGATTATCAAAAAAAGTTGCAGCTATTTCTAAGTAATAAGAAAATGAAAATAGAAGCCGATATTTAAAAGTATCGGCTTTTTTTATTTGTATAAAAAAATGATTGAAATAAAAAAAATCATAAAGTATGCCGGTAGTGTAAGTGCCGGAACAATGGTATCAAGAATATTTGGCTATATTAGAGATATGCTTGTTGCTTATATGTTTGGTGCAGGAATGTTTGCGGATGCTTTTTATGCGGCATTTAGAATACCGAATCTTATAAGAAGAATGTTGGGGGAAGGTTCTTTTTCTGCTGCATTTATACCTGTTTTTTCTGAATATCTTCATACAAAAACAAAATCAGAAACTCAAAAGTTAATAAACGTTGTTTTTACATTATTGTTTCTTGTATTACTTGTTATAACAATATTGGGAATGTTTTTTTCACCATTACTTGTAAAAATAATAGCTTATGGATTTACTTCTGATCCCGAGAAATTACAACTTACCATAGAACTTACAAGATTAATGTTTCCGTTTTTGTTATTTATTTGTTTAGCCGCAATGTTATTGGCATTATTAAACACTTTGAGTTCTTTTTTTATTCCGGCAATAGCACCTGCAAATTTAAGTTTTGCCGAAATTATATATATACTGGCCTTAGCACCGTTATTATCGCCCGGAAATCAAATTAAAGGGCTTGCGATAAGTGTTATTTTTGGCGGTTTGGGACATTTCCTTATGCAATATCCTACTTTAAGAAATTTAGGGTGGAAATTAAGTTTTGATTTTCATTTTAATCATCCCGGTATTAAAAAAATAATTTTTTTGATGATTCCGTCAATTATCGGTATTTCCGTGGATCAAATAAATACTTTTGTTGATACAATATGTGCTTCCTTTTTAGGAAATGGTGCCATAACTGCTTTATATTATTCAAACAGATTAATGCAACTTCCTCTTGCAATATTCGGTCTTGCAATGGCAACCGTTTCATTACCTATGATGTCAAAATCTGTTGCTACAAAAAATCTTGAAGAATTAAAAGAAACGTTAAACTTTTCTATAAGAATTTCTATAATAGCATTACTTCCGGCAACAATAGGTCTTATGGTTATAGGCCTTCCTATAATACAAGTTTTATTTGAAAGGGGGAGATTTGATAATTTTGCATCCTTACTTACAAATAAAGCTCTTTTTTATTACGTATTAGGATTACCTGCTTTTGCGATTACAAAAATTTTTGCTAACACTTTTTTTTCTTTTCAAGATACAAAAACTCCGGTTAAAATTGCTTTTGCGGTTATGTTTGCTCATGTTATATTGTGTTTAGCTCTTATGAGACCTTTAGGAGTGGGCGGACTTGCACTTGCAACATCTTTATGTGCATATGTGAATGTTTTTATGTTATTTTATAAACTTAAAAAGAAAATAGGTAAAATAGGTTCTAAAAAAATATTAATATCATCAATAAAAGCATTAATAGCTTCAACAATAATGGGAATAATAGCATATCAAATAATGCAAATAAAATTTTTACCTATGATAGTTGCATTAATAATTTCTATAATATGTTCAGTAATCTCTTTTATTATTTTGCTAAAAATATTAAAATCTTCTGAGATAGAACAAATATTATTAGGAATAAATAAAAAAAGAAATGCAAAAAACAGTTAACGATTATACTGTAAATATTCCTCATCTTCCAGGTGTGTATATAATGAGAGATTCTGCAGCAAACATTATATACATAGGAAAAGCCAAAGATTTAAAAAACAGAATATCATCTTATTTCCATTCAGATACGGATAGCAAGGCTTTCTCTATAATAAGCGCAATGAAAACTATAAACTATATCTTGTGCTCTTCGGAAAGAGAAGCTTTCTTGGTTGAACGGCAACTTATAAAAAAAGTTCAACCATATTTTAATGCAATGTGGAAAGATGATAAAACTTATCCTTATATAAAATTAACCATTGCCGAAGATTTTCCGCGACTTGTAATGACAAGAAAAGTTATAAAAGACGGCGCTTTATATTTCGGACCATATCCGCAACTTACATATATAAAAAAATTAATTCTTTGGTTAAATAAAATTTTTAAAATAAGGCCATGCAAAATAAATTTTTCGCAAAAAGAATTACCTAAATTGGAAAAAGTAAAATCTTGTTTATATTATCATACGGGTTTATGTTTCGGTCCGTGTATGGGGAAAATATCTTCTGTTGATTATAAAAATAATTTAAAGGAAGTAGAGACATTCTTTAACGGGAAATTAAAAAAATTGGTAAATATTTGGCAAAAAGAAATGTTGGAATTAAGCAATAAACAAGAATATGAAAAAGCAAAAGAAATAAGAGATAGACTTTTTGCAATACAATCAATGAGCCAAAGAGTAGCGATAAGAGAAATAAGTATAGAAGAAATTAATCAATATGTTTCAAAAACAGATTCTTTGCAAGAGTTAAAACATGTCTTGAAACTTCATAAACTTCCTGCGGTGATGGAATGTTTTGATATTTCTAATACTTCGGGAACAAATCCCGTGGCATCTATGGTAAGATTTGTAAATGCTAAACCGGATAAGGTAGGATATAGAAAATTTAAAATAAAAACAGTTCATCAAATAAACGATTTTGCAATGATAAAAGAGGCTGTCTTTAGAAGATATTCCGGAATTATAAGAAGAAATGAACAGTTCCCGGATTTAATAGTTATAGACGGGGGAAAAATACAACTTGCTTATGCACAATCAGCCCTTGATGAAATAGGAATTTATATACCAATGATTTCTTTAGCAAAACAAGAAGAAGAAATTTTTATGATAGGTAAAGATAAGTCAATAATGTTGTCAAGAAATTCGTTGGGGTTAAGGTTGTTGCAGGCAATAAGAGATGAAGCTCACAGATTTGCAATTACTTTTCATAAACAATTAAGAGCAAAAGATTTTATAAAATAAAAGGAGTATAAAATGGAATTTTTGGAATTAGTAAGTAAAAGATATTCTGAGAGATATTTTAGTGAAAAACCTATAGAACAGGACAAAATTAACAAAATTCTTGAATCAGGACGCCTTGTTCCTACGGCATGTAATTATCAGCCGCAAAAATTTTATATTTTAAAAAGTAAAAAAGCATTGGAACTTGCATCGAAGGTTACACCTTTTACTTATAATTCTCCATTAATAATTTTAGTCTGTTATGATAAAAATGAAGTTTGGAAAAATAAAAGAGAAGAAGGATATAATTCGGGAGAACAAGATATAGCTATTGCTGCAACAACAATGATGTATGAAGCGGAATCTCTCGGAATACATTCTTTGTGGATAAGAGGTTTTAATTCTAAAATTGCCGCGGAAACATTTAATCTCCCGGAAAATATTATTCCCGGTATGATGTTGGCATTAGGGTATCCTTCGGATAAATCAAAACCGAGTGATTGGCATTTTAAAAGAAAATCTATAGAGGAAATGGTAACAGAACTTTAAAAAGGAGAAAAAATGAAAACTTTTAGAAAAGAATTAATTTTTAATACGGAAAAAAGAATAGACTTTATTAATATTACCGACGATATTCAACAAGCAATAGATGAAAGCGGAATAAAAGAAGGTTTATGTTTAGTTAATGCAATGCATATAACTGCAAGTGTTTTTATTAATGATAACGAATACGGATTACACAACGATTTTAGAAAATGGCTTGAGAAACTTGCACCTCATGAACCAATAAATTCTTACAGGCATAATGATACCGGTGAAGATAACGCGGATTCTCATTTGAAGAGACAAGTTATGGGTAGAGAAACTGTTGTTGCAATAACAAACGGAGAACTTGATTTCGGACCATGGGAACAGATTTTTTACGGGGAGTTTGATGGTCAAAGAAGAAAAAGAGTATTAATAAAAATAATCGGTGAGTAGATTTTTAATTGCTAATTTTATTGCATAATTGGTATAATATAAAAATGAATAAATTTATAAAAATTAACATTACAAAACAAATTTGTTTGGCAAATAATTTACCGTTAACAGTTATTGCCGGGCCGTGTGTTATTGAAAGTAAGAAACAAGTTTTTGCTTTAGCTAAAAAGCTGAAAGATATTTGTTTGAAAGAAAAAATAAACTTTATATTTAAAGCTTCTTACGATAAAGCAAACAGATCGTCAATCAATTCTTTTAGAGGTCCTGGGCTTATTGAAGGATTAAAAATTTTGGATGAAATAAAAAAAGAATTAAAAATTCCTGTTCTTACAGATGTTCATTGTACACATGATGTTGAAAAAGTTGCGCAAGTTGCAGATATTATACAAATACCTGCATTTTTGTGCAGACAAACCGATTTGGTTGTGGAATGTGCTAAAACAGGATTGCCCGTAAATGTAAAAAAAGGACAATTCCTTGCACCTGAAGATATGTTTCAGGTAGTGAACAAAATTTTAAAATTTAACAATAAAATCTCTCTTACCGAAAGAGGTGCAAGTTTCGGTTACAGAAATTTAGTTGTTGATTATAGGTCCATAGAAATAATGAAACAATTTGGATATCCTGTAATTTTTGATGCTACGCATAGTGTACAAAAACCAGGTGGCCTTGGTAGTGCAAGCGGCGGCGACAGACAATATGTTTTACCTTTGGCAAAAGCAGCAAGTGCGGTAGGCGTTTCTGCTTTATTTATAGAGGTTCATCAAAATCCGGATAAAGCTCTTTCCGACGGAGCAAATTCCGTAGATTTAAATATGTTTAAATTAATGATAAATCAAACAAAAAAAATAGATAAATTAATAAAAGGATTTTAAAATGACAGACAGAGAGATAAAAGAAGAAAAAACATGGATGCCATCATTAAAATGGATATGTGAAGTTTTTTTAATGATAGTATTTTTTGTAGTGATATCTTTTTTTATATTAAATTTTTTATTAAAACCTTATATGAGAAATATTCCTATGGAAATTACTCCTTGGTTGACTAAAATTGTAAAAATACAGTCAACACAAGAACAACCTAAATAATGGAAGTTAAACGATGAGAAAATATACAAAACAATTATTAAATATAGCTTCGAAAATAAAGTTGGTTGCAACAGATATTGACGGGGTTCTTACTGCCGGAGAAGTTATTGTTCTTGAAAAAGGCGAGGAAATAAAGATTTGGAATGTTAGAGACAGGCAGGGTTTACATACATTAAAACAGAATTTACCTAATATAAAAATAGCTTGGATTACAGGAAGAAAATCTAAACAGGTTGAAATAAGAGCAAAAGAACAAAAAGTAGATTTTTTAATACAAGAATGTAAAGATAAAATAAAAGCTATTATTGATATAGCAAATAAGTTGTCTATAGGTCTTTCGGAAATTGCTTATATAGGTGACGATATAATAGATTTATCGGTATTAAGAAAAGTCGGATTATCTGTTTGTCCTAAAGATGCTGTTATAGAAGTAAAAAAAATTTCTAAATATATTTCACAGTATGATGGCGGAAAAGGGGTTTTCAGAGAAGTTTGTGAAATATTATTAAAAGCAAATAATAAGTGGGAAGATATAATAAATAAATAGTCATGAAAAAATATATAAGAAAATGTTATTTTTATGTTGCTTGGTTGTTTTCGAAATTGGTTTTATTTTTACCTTACAAGTTTACTGTAGGTTTTTTATCTAATGTTATAGGTTGGCTTGCATATTATGTTGTTGCGGATGCAAGAAAAAAAGCAAGAAAACATTTGACTATGTGTTTCCCTCAAAAAACGCCTCAGGAAATAAATAAAATAATAAAAACTATTTTTAAGTATGAAGCTAAAAATTTTTTTGAGATGTTAAATTTTCCTAAAATGAGTAATGAATTTTTTGATTCTATTGCAAAGATGGAGCAGGAACAAAAAAACATATTTAATAAGCTTTTTGAAAGAAAAAAAGGTTTGTTAATATTAGGCGGACATATTGGGAATTGGGAACTTATTGCTGCAGGAATAGCAAAAAATTACAAGTTAAACGTTATAGCGAAAAAAATTTATATAGATGAACTTAATGATATGTTGGTTAAATACAGAAACATGAAAAATGTTAAAGTTATTTTAAGATCAGAACCATCTTCTGCAAGAAAAATGCTTAAAGCTCTAAGAAACAATGAAATAATTGCAATGTTGATAGATCAAGATACATCGGTTCAAAGTGTTTTCGTCGACTTTTTCGGAATGCCGGCATCAACACCTTTGGGGTTGGCATCTTTAGCATTAAAAACCGGTACTCCGGTTGTTATGGCTTCGGATAAAAGATTATCGGGATACAAACATCAATTTGTAATTAGTGATGAAATTGTTCCGCCGGAAAGTACCGGTGATTTTGATACCGATGTAAAAAATTTTACTGCAAAACTTACAAAATGTCTTGAAGATTTCATAAGAGAAAATCCCGAACAGTGGGTATGGTTTCATGAAAGATGGAAAACTAAACAAAAGTAAAATTTTGTTTTTATCATTATTTTTAATGTTATCATGTACATTTTGCTCTTGTGTTGAAGAAGAAAATACAATAGAAGAAACCCCTCCGACTACAGAACAGACAATAGAAAAATTTGTTATTACTGAAACTAAGGATGGTAAAATAAAAACAATTCTTGAAGCGGAATCTGCAGTAATAGATGAAGATAATAAAATCGCAACATTGACCTTGCCGAAAGTTAAGTTTTACGATGACGGAAAGTATAAATCTATACTTATTGCCGAGTCCGGTGAAATAAATATGGAAACGAACAATGTAAAGGCTTTCGGAAAATGTACCGTTGAAACAGTAAATAATGAATTTTTGCAGACGCGGGATGTTTCTTATGATGCGAAAAAGCAATTAATATTTTCCGATAATGATATAAAAATAACCAGAGGTAATGATGTTATTTATGGTAAAGGATTTGAATCTGATACAGATTTACAAAATATCGTTATAAAAAAACAGAGGATAATAATTGATTAAAAATATATTTTTTATCATGTTTGTTATTATGATGTTTTTCTCTTTTATCAATGCTTCAGAGAAAAAACAAAAAACGGAAATTACAGGCGATAAAATGATACTGAAAGATAAGGGGCAAATTGCTTATTTTAAAGGTCATGCAAATGTTATGAGAGGAAATTATAATATAACATCAAACGAAATGACTTATTATAGAAAAACCGATGATGTTGATGCAAAGGGAAATGTGAATTTTATAGTAAAAAATGAAGACGGAAGTGTTATAAAAGCAAAAGCGGCAAATGCAACTTACAATACAAAATTATTTAACGGGAAAATGTGGGGAAATACTCCCATTGTAGAATATGAACTTAAAAATTCAAGTGATACAATTTTTCTGTATATGGATACATTGTATTTGAGTAATAACTTTGAATCCGTTAAAGCTGTAGATAATGTGAAAATAATATCTTCTTCCGGAACAATAACAGCTGATAATGCCTTATTAAAAAAGGAAGATAACTCTTTATATATGGAAAAAGATAAAAATAAACCCCAAGTAAATGTTTGGCAGGAAGATAAAAAAGCAGAATTTAAAGCAGATGAAATATCATTGCTATATGATGAAAAAACTGTTAAAATGAATAAAAATGTTGAGGGAAAAATTATTTTTGAAAGTTTAGATAATTTAGAGGTAAAACAATGATACTTTCGGCACAGTCTTTATATAAGAAATACAAACACAGAATGGTTGTTAATTCTATAAGTATAAAAGTATCTCAAGGAGAAATTGTAGGCCTTTTAGGACCTAACGGTGCCGGAAAGACAACAACTTTTTATATGACGGTAGGTTTAATAGAACCTTATGACGGGAATGTTTATTTGGATAATAAAGATATTACTAAAGCGCCAATGTATGAAAGAGCTAGAGCCGGTATCGGTTATTTGCCTCAAGAATCTTCAATTTTCAGAGGCTTAACTGTAGAAGATAACTTGATGGCAATAGCACAAATGTTACCTATTTCAAAAAAACAAAGAAAAGAAAAAGTTGATTCTTTGTTGGAAGATTTTGGCTTAACAAGATTGAGAAAACAATTGAGTACAACTCTATCCGGCGGTGAACGAAGAAGATGTGAAATTGCAAGAGCACTTGTTAATGAGCCCAAATTTTTATTATTGGATGAACCTTTCGTGGGGATTGATCCTATAACGGTCGCAGATATTCAAAAAATTATATACAGACTTAAAAGTAGAGGTTTGGGTATACTTATAACAGACCATAATGTAAGAGAAACTCTTGAAATTATTGATAGAGCTTATATTGTTTGTAAAGGACAAATCCTTATTGAGGGTAGTGCAAGTGATTTAATAAACAGTGAAGAGGCCAGAAAGGTTTATCTTGGTGATAATTTTAAAATGTAGTTAATCTCAACAAATCAAAATGAATAAAAATCAAACAATTATTATTTCCGGACCGACTGCAGTAGGTAAGACTGCAGTTGCTGTTGAGTTATGTAAAAAATTAGATGGTTCCATAATTTCTGCGGATTCCAGGCAAGTATATAAATATCTTGATATAGGAACAAATAAAGAGGGTATTATTAGAGGCGATTATAGGCAAATTGATGGGATAAAACAATATCTTACCGATATTATTACCCCGGATCAAAAATATACTGCAAAAAACTTTGAAATGGATGCTCAAAAATATGAAAATATTATTTTAAAAGAAAATAAGGTTCCTGTTATTGTGGGGGGAACAGGCTTGTATTTAAAGTCTTTTTTATACGGATTAGACGATTTGCCTGATGCAAATGAGAATATAAGGCAAGAAATAGAAAATATTATCTCTGATAAGGGCTTAGATTATGTTTATAAATTATTGCTAAAAGTCGATCCTATAAGTGCATCAAAAAATAAAGGAAATACCCAGAGAATTATAAGAGCTTACGAAATATATAAAATTACCGGAACATCTATGACACAATTGTTACAGAATAATGAAAAATCAAAAAAAGAAAAAAATTTTAAACATTTTGTTTTGATGAAAGACAGAGAAGTTTTATATAAAAAAATTAATGAAAGATGTAAAAAAATGATAGATTTTGGTATGCTTGAAGAAACAAAAAAAGTGTTAAATATGGGATATAAACAAGATTGTTACGGACTTACCGGCGTCGGATATAAACATATAATAAAATATTTTAATAATGAAATATCAAAACAAGAGCTAATAGATATCTTTTCACAAGATACAAGACAATATGCCAAAAGACAAATTACATGGTTTACAAAGCAACCGGATATAAATGTTATAAATATTGATGATAATATGTCGGTTGCTGATATTAAAAAAAAAATGATATAAAATTCATTAAAAAAAATAT
>JAFXOB010000177.1 GCA_017529005.1 Elusimicrobiota bacterium | reverse complement strand
TGCATCTAAAATATTATTTTTATATTCTATAACTTGATTTTTTATTGCATTCTCTAATGCTTGTTCTACATTTTCCCCTTTTCCTATTGCAAGAAAAACTTCTCTTTGATAATTATCTTTTATATTATCTCTTTTATTTCTGTCAATAAAAAGTTCTTTTGAATAATCTCTAATCAAAAATAGTATATCATCAAGATCTATATTTATTATATCTTGTTTTTTAAATATGCTTATAATAGAATCTATCATAACTCTTATAGTATCATCTATCATTTCAAATCCTTTTTCATATCTGCTTTTAGAATCTGTTAAAGGATAAATTTTATCATTTGAAACAACAAACAAAGCATCTGAATATCGTCTTAATTCTTCAATTCCGGCTTTAGCATTTGCTATTCTTTCTTCACCTTCAACCGTAAACGGTTTTGTAACTATACTTACGCTAAATATATCCAATTCGTTAGCCAATTGTGCAAATACAAGTGCTACTGCAGAACCTGTTCCACCACCCATTCCTGTTGTAATAAAAAGAATATCCGTATCTTTTAATATTTTTTTAAATTCTTCTATTGATGCATTCGCATATTCTTTTGCTTTTTCAATATCACCGCCACAACCAAGGCCGTTACCTATCAAAATTTTATTTTTAATCTTTGATTTCTTTAATGAAGCACTATCACTATTTATTAAATAAATATCAATATTCTCTTGTTCTTCCAATATATTTACTATATTTGCTCCACTACCGCCACAACCTATAATTTTAATTTTACACATATTTATTATTCTCCTTATTATCAATATTTTTTATTTCTTCGATTTAGTAAAATCACTTATTAATCCTATAACAGCTATTATAAAAAAGATTACACTTGCCAACTGTGCAGCATTGTAGGCTCTGCTACCGGGCTCTAAAAGTTTATGTTCAATTCTGTACCACACTATTAACGGAGCCATAGCGAAAAAGAACATTGATATTATTCCAAACACCCATTGTAAAATATAAAAAGTATTGTTTTCCATTTTATTATATCCCCTATGTTTTATTTACCTTCAATGAAATCACTTATCATAAACAACACATAACATCCTGCAAAAATTAACCAATATACAATAAGGCCTACAAAACCTATAACGATTCCTAACATAGTTAATGTAAAAAAAATGTTTGTTTCCATTTCACACACCTCTTACATTTTTTAGTTCATTAATATTTTATCTTTTATTTTTCACAAAAAAGTAGCCTATTAGGCTACTTTTAATTATACATGTATTAATTCAGGTGTTAAAACAAAATCTTTTTGTCCGTTAGATGCAGATTCAAATAATACTCTATTTAAAATAGATCCCAATATACTTTTTAAACCTCTTGCACCGGTATTATTTTTTATTGCATATTCTGCGACATATTCTATAGTTTCATTAAGAATCTCTAAATTTATACCGGCTTCTTTAAATATTTGTTTATATTGATATATAACATTGTTTTGACTTTCAGTTAAGATTTTTATTAAAGATTCTTTAGTTAAAGGATTTAATATTACCTTATTCGGTAATCTTCCTATAAATTCATGCATAAAACCATATTCTATTAAATCTTCAGTAGTAGTTTGTTGTAATACGTTTATATCGTTACTATGCTCTTCAAAATCTTCTTTAAAGAAACCTATTTTATTCTCTTTATTAGTATTCTTTCTTTTTTCTATTATCTTATCCAATCCGCTAAATGCTCCGCCCAATATAAACATAACATTTGATATATCATATTCTCTCGGAGGAGCAAATCTTCCGCCGTCACAAAAATATTTGCTACTTTCAAATATTTTTAAAAACTCTTCCTGAACGGCTTTATTACCAACTTCACCTTTATTATCATTTCTAAAAGCAATTTTATCTATTTCATCCACATAAATTATACTAATGGGAAATTTATTGCCTTTCATATTTGCTCTACACCTTTTTTCAAGAGCAACAAATATTGAATCAGGACTTAATCCCACATAACCTGTTTCAGTCATTTGGCTTGCATCCGCAACATATATCGGTATATCCAATATTTTGCTTAATGTGTTACAAATAAAAGTTTTACCTGTTCCTGTAGGTCCGATTATTAAAGTATTTGTTTTATCTAATTTATCTTTACTTTCATTTGCTTGATTTATTTCACATTTTAATATATGCTCATAAAGCGCCGCAGAAATATTTTTTATTGCCGAATCCTGCCCCATAACATATTTCTTTAGTTTATTGTATAGTTCATTAGGCATTATTCTCAATTTCTGTTCTTTTTTCTCCCCTTTTTTCTTTTGTTCCTGTTCTTCAAAAACATTATTGAACAAAATATCAGATAATTTTCTGTCTATTTCTATTGTTCTGTCTTCAAAAGGAAGAGATCTCTTATATTTTATACATTTACTTTTAAATAATTTGGAATCGTCATTTAACAATTTCACTATAATACTCGGTTTAGCAACTTTATTATCTATAAGCATTTCAATAATTTCATTTTGTGAATTTCTGCTGTGTCTTTTTAATTCCGATACGGCAAGATATAACAAAATATATCTTTCAATAATATTAAAATTATATTTCTCTGTTTCTTTAATAAATTTAACATCTGAATCTTTTTGTAAACTTCTTTCATCAATAATTCTAAAGTCATTAAAATTCTTTTTACTATCATAACATCTGCCGGATGTATAGAAAAAATCCAAAACATCGTCAAGATATTGTTCTGATGTATATCCGGATAATTTTGCTAAAGGTTCTGTTTTTATTTGTTTTGTTTTAATTTCATTTTCATTAAATAACTCTTTCATTTTTACCTCCGCTTTAACGACATTTTTCATTGCTTAATGATTTTACTACATTAAAATAAAAAAAAAGTAGCTTATCAGGCTACTTTTTCAGTACAAAAAATTTTATAATAATGCTATGTATAAAGTTTATAATTTGAACAATCAAAATATTGAAATTACAGATGAATTTCAGACATTGTATAATGAAATTGTAAATAATCCGGATAAAAACTTTTTCATTACGGGACAAGCCGGTACAGGTAAAACTACATTCTTAAAATGGTTCAGAGATAAAATCAGCAGTACAAAAAACATCGCCGTAGTCGCGCCGACAGGTCTTGCTGCAATAAATGTACAAGGTGAAACAATACATAAATTCTTTAAATTAAACATTGCGGTTAAAGATGACGGCTATATAGAACAATTGGCTTACAGAATAAACAAGTTTTCAAGTTATCAGGAAGTTAAAAACAAACTAAGCAATTTAGATATACTTATAATAGACGAAATATCTATGGTAAGAGCAGACACTTTCAAAACAATAGAACACCTTTTATACAGAAAAAACATTCAACTGATTTTATTCGGTGATATATGCCAACTTCCCCCTATAATAACAGCAAACAGAGACAGGAACCTGCTTAAAGAATTGAATATGAGTGAAAAAGAAATATTTTTATCGTTATATAAAAACAATTATCACAAAACCGATTTCGAATCCAAATTCTTCTTTTCATATTATAAAGACAAAGACGGATATAAAAAATTCTTTGATAATTTTAATATAAGAACATTAACCAAAAATTTCAGACAAACAAACGATGTTTTTTCCCGTGAAGTGAAAGAAATGTATTCAAATTGGTGTAGTGTAACAATGCGGTGTTCTTCTCCTAAATTTGTAGAATGAAATCATTGAATCGCATGGTATCGGAATGTTCAGATGCACCTGTCGTTGACACTCGCCACCAACCCCTCGAACGGAGTTTTTTAGAATTTTCAGGATTTTCAACTCAGAATTCCAGGTTAGGCATGAGTATCATTATCTTTCTCAAAACAATCAAATTAGATGTTTAAGATTGCAGTGATTTGCTATTATATGGTTGGAAAAAATACGCCCATGATTTTTTGGTTAGTAATAGTGTAACTAGTTAAATTGGAGGATGTTAAAATGAATAAAATGATTGTTGGAGTGAATTCTTCCCATGTCTCGTCCTATGGAATTATCGGATTCCCGCCCGAAATGAGTTTCCTTTCCATATCGGCCTATGCCGGC
>JAFXOB010000176.1 GCA_017529005.1 Elusimicrobiota bacterium | reverse complement strand
TAAATTCATTTCTTCTTTCCTTTTTGTGTTTTTTTCTCAACTAACTCTTCGGGTTTATCAGGTTGTATATTTAAGTATTCCGCAGCTCTTTGTGCTATTTTTGAAAATACTGGAGCTGCAACGGTGGAAGCATAATATTCATCTCCGTAAGGTTCGTCGTATATAACCAAAATAACTATTTCCGGATTCATTGCCGGTAACATTCCGCAGAATGATGCCATATAGTTTTTCTTGGAATATTTTTTTAAGTCTTGATCAAATTTTTGTGCTGTTCCTGTTTTTCCGCCTACGGAATATCCCGGAACTTTTGCTGATTTTCCTGTTCCGTTTACAATAACACCTCTTAAAGCTTGTCTTACTTTGTAAGCGGTATCTTCACTGACAACATTTCTTCTAATGATATTTGTTTCCGTAAATTCTTTGTCACCAATGGATTTGATAATTTTAGGCTTTAATAGTGTTCCGCCGTTAGCTATCGCGGAATAAGCACCTATTGTTTGGATGGGGGTAACATATAATTCCTGTCCGAAAGATAATGAACAGGGACTTATTTTACTCCATATTCTTGTAGGATATAATGTTCCTCTTACTTCTCCGGTTAATTCTATTCCTGTTTTAGAATAGAAACCGAAATTTATTATATATTTATAGAATGTTTGATTATCGATTTTTAATGCGAGTTTTGAGGTTCCTACATTCGAAGATTGTTCAAGAATTTGTTGAACGGTAATTGTTTTTTGTTTGTCATGATCATGTATTGTTGCTCCATAAATTTTAAAATTTCCGTTTTCACAGTAAATTTTATCCGTTAATTTACAAACATTCTCATTAAGAACGGTGGAAAGTATAACTATTTTAAATGTTGAACCCGGTTCTGCAAAAAAACATATGGCTCTGTTTTTTAAGACATCTTCATTTGTAACTTTATCTTCCGGGTTGTATGTCGGTAACGATGCCATTGCAAGTATTTCACCGTTATGCGGATTTTGTATTATTGCAACACCTCTTTTAGATTTTGTTCTTTTTAACCCTTTTTCAAGTTCTTCTTCCGCAATAAATTGCAGTTGTCTGTCTATTGTTAATACAACATCATTGGAACGATTTATATCTTTTTCAAACGGAGAACCTAATAAAATGTTTTTATATTTGTTGATTACCATTTTATGTCTTTTAATATTTTCTCCGTTAAGCTGTTTATTGCAAGTGCATTCTATTCCATGAGTCCCGATATTTTCGGAATTAACTTTTCCTATAACATGTGCAGCTAATGTTTTTTCCGGATATACTCTTTTATATTTGCTTTTCCAATCTATACATTTAAATTTGTCGTCCTTTATTTTTTCTAATTCCAAAAGGCATTGCTCTTTTTTTTCGTGATCTTTCTTGTAAGTCTTTATATCTTTTTCCAATTTGTTTTTAAGTTGTTTTATTCTTGATCTTTCTTCTTTAATATCTTTTTTTATTTGAAGAATTGTTTGTTCCGATATATTATGTTTTATGGGAATATATCTTTTCTTTGCTTCTATTGCTTTATAATTTGCCGATGAAAGAGTAATATCATATTTTGATAATAAGTTTTCAATCGCTTTTAAATCAGGCATTATTTTTGCATCTATGTATATAGTATAAATTTTTATACTCATAGCCAGTTCATTTTTGTTTCTGTCAAAAATAAAACCTCTTTGTTGTTGCTCTTCACTTTCTTTATAAACCGTATTTTGAAGAAACAGTTCTTTTTTGGAATGTTGGAAAATTTGTAAATTTATTAGCTTTAACATTATTAAAATAAAAAAAATTGTCATTAATGCTAATATGAGATTTTTTCGTGCGGTAGAAGATAAAAAATTTGTATTTAAAAAATTTTTTATTGTATCTAAACTAAAAAACGGTGGTTTTTTTTTATTCTTCTTTAGCTTGATCATCTTCAATATTTAATACAACGATTCGTCCTTTATTTGATGTAAAATTTTTTTCTTTGGCAATTTTATTAAGATTTTCCATAGAAAGTAAAGATTTTATATTGGATAATATTGAACTATTTTCACTTTTTATTATTTGTTCTTGTTCTTTTAGATCGGTTAGTTGAGAATTCAAATCTATTAATATAGTATTTAATTGAACAATAGTTATAGAATAAAGAAAATAGCAAATTATACCTAAAATCACCAATGTCCTTATTTGTTTAAAGTTCATCTTGTTTTTCCGTTACTCTTAATTTTGCACTTCTGCTTCTTGGATTTTCTTTTATTTCCTGTTCACTTGCAATTATAACTTTTTTGTTTATTATTTTTAAGCTTTTATTTTCTTTGAAACTTTGTTTAACGATTCTGTCTTCCAAAGAATGATAAGTTAAAATTGTTGCTCTTGCACCTGTATCTAAAACATTTGCAATGCTGTTTAACAAATCTTGTAAACTGCCGAGTTCATCATTAACATAAATTCTTAAAGCTTGAAATACTTTTGTTGCAGGATTAATTTTGCCTTTAGCCCGTTTTACTTTACATATTATATCTTTCAATTGATTACAGGTTTTTATGTTTCCTTTTACTCTCTCTTCCACTATTTTTTGTGCAATTTGTTTTGAAAAACTTTCTTCTCCGTAATTAAAAAATATATCTTGTAACTTTTCTTTACTGAAAGTGTTCACAACTTCGTAAGCAGTCAATTCGTTCTCTTTATTCATTCGCATATCAAGAAAATCTTCGGAATTAAAAGAAAAACCTCTTGTTTTATCATCTAGTTGTTTAGATGATACACCTAAATCGGCAAGCAGTCCGTTAATTTTTGTTATATTTAAAATTTTTAAATTCTTTTCAATGTTTCTAAAATTGTCGTGACAAAAAGTTATTCTGTCTTTAAATTTCTGTAGTTCCGGATTTTCATTAAATCTTTTTAAAGAATCAGTATCCTGATCAAAAGCTATAATGTTAATGTTTTTATATTTATTTAACAGATATAAACTGTGTCCGCCTCCGCCAAAAGTACAATCAACATAATAACCGGTATCTTTAGTTATAAGATATCGGTCTATCTCTTTTAACATAACTGGCAGATGATAAAAATTTTTATCCATTGCGGAATGTTATATCATAAGAATAAAAAACAGATGATTATACACCGAATTCTGTATGTTTATAAATATAAACATTATGGTCATTTCTCTGCTATATAAATTACTTTATATAGTCAAGCGATAACAACTGCTATCTTGCTTTCCGGTAAGGATTTAGCCGTTTCACCTCTTACCTTGGTTATAGTAAGAGCTGTTCCTTTTTCAAGGAATGTTTTTTTCTTTCGAAAAAAACCGTCTCTGTTCGCACCTCTATCCTCGCGGACTGTGGGAATTGCCCACTACCGTTTTTCTCCGTTAGGAGAGTAAAGTTCGGACTTTCCTCTTTACAATAAATGCAAAGCGACCACGAACCATCTGTTATTTTATTCTTGAATACCTTTTTTATTAAATAATATTCTGGAACAATTATCGCAATATACCAACTCTTTACATTTTGTTGCCTGAACTATCAGTTGCGGTCTTAAAACCATATTGCAACCGCTGCAACTTTCACCGTCTATTGTTGCAATACCTTGACCGTTTCTGCTTTCTCTTATTCTTTCATATTGCGACAAAATGTTTCTGTCTATTGTTTTTGCAAATTCATCTCTTTCTTTTTGTATCACTTCAATATTTTCTTTAGCTTTTTCTATTGTTTGTTTAGCTTCACCGATTTCTTTGTTAATTTCAGCTTCTTTTGTTTTAGATTCTTCTTCATATTTTTTTAAGTTCACCATTTCTTTATCGATATCTTCCATAAGTTGTAATATTTCATCTTCTACAACACTTTTATCCGCTTTGGCTTTTTCTATTTCAAGTAAACAATTTTTATACATATCATTTGCTTTTATAGTATTTAAATCTGCTGTATGTTTTGTAATAGAAGCTTCTTTTGCGGATAAAACAGATTCTTTTTCTTTTTTTAAAGAATTTAATCTTACATATTCGGATTTTTTGTTTTCAAAATTTGTTTTCAAATCTGTAATTAATTTTTGTTTTTCTTCTATAACTTTCGGTAATTTTGTAAGATTTTCTTTTAATTCAAAAATTTTTATATCTTTTTCTTGTAATGTATATAAAAGTTCTAAAGTTTCTTTTAAGTTTTCCATTGTATCTCCATAATTTATAAATTTAGC
>JAFXOB010000175.1 GCA_017529005.1 Elusimicrobiota bacterium | reverse complement strand
TTGTAAGCGGTAAAAGTTTCACTACAATAGTTCCTTTTGAAGGAATAGTTCCGTTTTTTCAATATGACTTAACTGATATCAAAACAGATTTGTCTGAATATCTTGAACCGGATGCTGCTTCGGTAGTGGTAAAAGATGTTTCCGGAAATCCTTACAGAGCAGGAAAAGTTATTTCAAAACTTGCAAATTTATTACCGATAGCAGATAACATGAATGATACTACAACAAAAAAAAGCATCATCATTAAATTAAAATCTTTACTTTCCGATTGGCTGACATATTCTAACGGTGATGAAAGTAAATATTTTGCTTACGATACTATTTGGGGCGGTCTTGAAGGTATAAAAGATGATGAATTTTATTCTTTTAATTATAACGATCATCATTTTCATTTCGGATACTTTATTTATGCGGCTGCAATTCTTGCAATGTACGATACGGACTTTGTAAAAAATTACGGACAGATGGTAAATCTTTTGATAAAAGATATTGCTAATACACAAAGAGGCGATAATAATTTTCCTTTTTTCAGGCATTATGATTTTTATGAATCTCACAGTTGGGCTAACGGTATGGGCGGTGGAGATAACAGAGGAATAGATCAGGAATCTTCTTCGGAAGCAATGAATGCTTGGAGTGCTATATATTTATGGGGATTAGCAACAGATAATAATGACTATAAAAAGTTAGGTGCATATTTATATTCTAACGAATATGAAGCAATAAAATATTATTATTTTGATATAGATAAAAATATATTAAAATCTCCGTACAATCATAATTCTGTAGGCAGATTATGGGCAGGATGTGTATCTTATGATTTATTTTTTTATCCTATGTATCCTCAAACAATAAAAGGAATACAGGTTTTACCTATGACACCTGCCATGACATATTTATCATATGATAAAATTTACATAAGTGAATTTTATGATGCTACTGTAACGGAAGGCCCTACTTCACAAGAGTGGTGGTACGATATTTGGGCAAGACTTATTGCTTTATATGATCCTGCAAAAGCATTAGAAAAATTTAATTCTTATAAAAATAGAGACGCGGAAGAAGGAAGTTCAAAAAGTTTTACTTGGCATTTTATTAATTTCTTTAATAAGTACGGAGCACCTTTTTACGATAAAGATAATAAATATAAAGCAGATGTTTCGAGTTTTATAGTATTAGATAACAACGGAACAAAAACTTATTGTGCATACAATCCGGATAAGAGCAGAAAATATGTTCATTTTTATTTAAACGGAACAGACTTGGGATATTTAACCGTAAAAGGAAAATCTTTTGCATTAACTCAACAATTATCAACACAACCGCCTTCACAAAAGATATCCGTTTACCCTGTTCCTTACAAACCTAACAGCAACGGAAGATACGGCGGAGACGGAATATATTTTACAAATCTTTCTGAAGGAACAAATATAAAAATATTTAATGTTGCAGGTGAAAAAGTTTTTGAAACAACAATTGAAGAAACAGAAGATTTCTTATGGAATGCTAAAAACAATGCAGGTAATAATATAACTTCCGGCATATATTTTTACTATATAAAAACATCGGACGGTGAAAAAGTAAAAGGTAAACTTGCTATAGAAAGATAATCCTTTAACTTAAAATTCTAAAATGAAAAACATTATTATCAGATGGTCTATTTTTTTTATTTGTTTATTTGTAGTTTATTTTGTTGTAAATGCAAAAGTTCATGCCATAGCTCAAGCAAACTTACAGTCTGCAATGGTAGTAAACTTACCGCAATATACAAAACAAGAGCTTATAGACGATGCTACAGCAAGAATGAAGTATATGCTCACAAGAACAAAAGGTATAAAATTTTTTATACATAAAGTAAAAAGCAGAGAAAATCTCTGGGGAATAGCAAAGCAACACGGATATTCCGTTCATACCGTTATAGGTTGCAACCCACAAATGAAAACATACAATGTTAGCATAAATCAAAAATTGTTAATGCCTTCCATAGGTGGTAATCTTCATCCGATAAGACCGACAGACACGTGGCAATCAATCGCAGAAAAGTATAATATTGATGAAAATATTTTAAAAAATACCAATTATGGAATAACGGATTTATCAAAAGAATATTTTATTTTTATTCCCGGTAAAAAACCTGCCGTTGATTTAATGAATGAATCTATGCAGGAAAAATACGCTTTAAGAGATTTATTCAGATCCCCCCTTGCCGGCAGACTTTCAAGTACATTTGGAACAAGAAAACATCCGGTAACAGGTAAAGTAAGTAAACACGGCGGAATAGATATTGCAGTTAAAACAGGAACATTGGTAGGTGCAGCCGCAGATGGAATAGTTACCGTTGCAAGTACTAATGTAGGACATTACGGAACTGCCGTTTTTATTGATCATCAAAACGGCTATATAACTCATTACGGACATTTATCAAAAATTCTTGTTAGAGTGGGTCAAAAGGTTAAAGCCGGACAGATTATAGCCAAAAGCGGTTCTACCGGAAGATCTACAGGTCCTCACTTACATTTTACCGTTAAGAAAAACGGTGTAAGTTTAGACCCTCTCAAATTCTTATGGTAGTATAATTCTTCCAATCTTCTATTTCGTTAAATTCTCAAGTATTAATTTCTTTACTTGTTCGGTAACATTTCTTTTGGGTGAAGCAAAAACTGTTTTTATTATAAAATCGGAAGTTAAATCTTTTGCTTTTAAAAATTTCGTATATCTGTTACCGTTTTTTAAATCAAGACCGCTAATATCTGTTGAATCGGTAAATACTACAAAAGTTTGAATAAACGGTCTGTAAAATTCATCACGAATATTAAAATTATTTTCTTTCAATATTTTTTCTACTCTTTTACTTACTTGTTTGAATTGATTATCCGTCTGTTCAAAAAGATTTCTTCTTTTTTCGGATAATACTTCTTTCCCGTCAATAACAATTTTTGTATCTTCGTTGGGGCTTCCTATTAATTTTGCATTAGGAAAATATTTGGTTTCAAAAATCAAAATGTTAAAAGGTAACGGCGGTTTTGTAAAAGCTATAACATCTATTTCCTGCCCGAATACAACAACATTTTTTTTAGGTGCCGAAATAACTTTATTAAACTGTGAGATTTTATTAAAAATTTCCTCTTCAAACATTCTTCCGGCACCGTTTTGAGATTGTTGTTTATTATCTAACATAGAAGATAAAAGTGTGTTTTTTGATTGTAAATCTTGAACGGTTTTATTTAAAGAATTTTCCTGTGCTTTAAGTGCTTTTTTTACTTTTACTATAAGTTCTGTTTCCGTTACCGGTTTGGACATAAAATCAAAAATCATATCTCCTGCAACTTCCGTTACGGATTCCCCGTAAGTTTTTTCCATTGCAGACAATAAAATAACTTGCAAGGACGGTGCTGTTTGCTTTATAAAAGGTAAAATATCTATACCTGTTTCACCTACACCAAAATGTATATCTAATATTAACAAATTAATTATGTTAGGATTATTAAGTAAAAACTTTTTTATTTCAAGAGTTGAAGAAAATTGTTTTATTTCTACATTATCGAAATGTTTAAGAATTGTCCTTTCAAGAGCATTTCTTATATTTGAATCATCATCGGTTAAAGCAATAACTTTTTTCTCCATTTTATCTCCTTAATTATATTTTGTATATAGGTATTAAAATATCGGTTTTTAAACCTTTACCGCTTTCATCCGCAATATTCTTAACTTTTATTTTACCATTTAAAATAGATACAAAATAAGCAGTATGTATCGTTCCTTCACCAAGTCTTTTTCCTTTAGAACTTTCAACTTGTTCTTTATAAAGTTTTTGTAATTTTGCTTCTTCAATACCACCTGCATTATCGGTAACAGATATTATCAAATTTTTAAAATCTTGTGATTTTTTTAACGAAATGTTTAATTTTGAGACAAAATTATCGTCAAGTAATAATTTTTGTAAAGCAAATATGGAATTATCTAAAATATTGTTTATTGCAATAAAAATCAATCTGTTTGTATAACAATAAAATTTTGTTGCATCTTCATCAAATTTATTAAAAGTTATATTTATGTAAGGTTTTAATTTCAAATTATAAAATTCTATTTGATTTTCAATTTGTTCCTGAATATAAGAAACTTTATTCTTTGATAATTTACCCGTTCCCAATTCTTCAATATGTTCTCTTGTATTTTTTTGATTTTCCAAAATTGCATCCTTGTATGGTTTTACTATTTTCTCATAAACTTCGGATAACAACTCATTGAAGCCCGTTTTTGTTTTTTCCAATTCGTTTATCAAATCGTGTCTGCTGCTTCTTAATAATTCAACAGTATCCTGTGACCAATTAAGTTCCAATGCTTGAAGTTTTTGTCTTTGCGTATCAAAAGAATCGGAAACCTCCGTTATTGTTTGTTTTTTTATTAATTCGTTTTCAAGAGTTATATCCCTTGTCATATTGTTGTTATGTTTATCAATAAGAATAAATGTTATAAGCAAAATAATAAGCCACAAAAAGTTGCTTACATTTGCAGGCAAAACGGAATTTGCTTGATAATACTTTATCGGTGTTATTCCCGTTAAATTTATAATTATTGTTACATATATAAATACAACTACCGTTGATATAAAAAATAACATCATTATAAAATTTGCAATATCCGAATCAAATTCTTTTTTGTTTAAAATATTTCTTTGCAAGTAACTTAAATCAAAAGGTGCTTTTTTAACAGGTAAAATTATTTTTAAAAAAAGTAATAATATTATTATTATTAACGGAACAGAAATCATTTCTAAAAAAATAAAACCTTGAATAGAACTTACGGAAATATCGGATATTATATTAGTTAATATTGTATTCGACACTATTTTTACCGTTGTAATGTATGTATATCCGGCAACAACAAATATAATAAATTCTATTATTGATATATTTGACATACATGTTGTAAACCAAGAAATATTCGATTTTTTTATTTTTTGTTGATAGTGTTGTGTAAACATAGTTGTATTATATTTTAAAATTGTCATTGAAACTATCGAACCTATAAATACCGTAACTATTATGTTTGGAATTTCTATAAAAGTTTCAGCTATATAGTTTGCTATTATTGACAAAAAACCTGTATTATCTATAGAAAAAAGATTTCTAAACAATTCGGTAAAATAAATGGAATACGGTTGTTTAAATATAGCATCATGAAAAATTACATTTTTTATTATTGATGACGGTACCGATATTATAAGTCCCGCAGCTATTGAAGCAAACAATACAAATTTCCCGACAATAAAAAATGTTTGTTTAAAATTATTTTTATTTTTACTTTTTGTATTAAATATTGTTAAATTTCCTGTCTCGGCAAGCCACCCCCAAACAATTGCTCCGGTCATATTTATAACAGCAAGATAAATAAAGTGCGGTGAAGTAATATTTGATAAAACTATAGGTGTTGCAATCGCAGCAATTAGTGCCCATATCGTTCCTAACGTCATAGCAACAACAAAAGTTCCTACCATATCAAATGTTAAAAATCTGTAACTGTTTTCATATACAAAACTATGTCCTGCCCAATTTAACAAAACTGCAAAACATGTTATAAGAATATGAAATCTCTTTTTATAAAAAGAATTGTAAATATATGAGAATATATTTTTTATATTCATATTTATATAATAGGAATAAAATGAAGTTTTTGCAAGAACTTTATTAATAAAAAAAGAGCAGAAGATTTTTCTTCTGCTCTTTTATATATTCTAATTGTGGTATTAGAAGTGGTATGAGAAATTAACACCGATAAGACTTCCATTATTTGCATCAAAACCAAACTCTGTAACTTCTACATCTGCATCATCACATTTTGAATTTGAGAATGCAATTTGTGCAAAATCAAGTGTAGCACCGATTGACCATGTTTCGTTTATACTGTATGTTACAACAGGAACAATTCTTAAGCCATAAGACTTTACATCTACATTTGCATCATCTAATTTTGAACTTTCATAGAAAATAGAACCTTTAGCTAAGAAAGAAAAATCACCGATTTCAAACATTTTGTATCTTACAAAAGGTGCAATATTGAATGTTTTTATCTTATCACTAACTTCTAAAACTTCTGACCATTCATTTTCTCCATATGCATAACCAAAATCAATACCGATATCCAATTTCTCATCAACGCTATAACCAAATTCAGGTTCAATGTAGTAAGATGTTGTTGAATCTCCATCTTTTGGGCTACTGTTACTATACCCAAAACTTCCACCAATCCACATATTTTCTGCCAATGCAGGTACTGCCAATGCTACTGCAAACAACAATGCCAACAAACTTTTTTTCATTTTTCCTTTCTCTCCTTTTATTTTTATTTTAAGCCGAATTTTTTTCGACTTAAGTTTCAAAATAACTATGTGCATAGTTTATATATTTTATTCGTATTTGTCAACTATAAAAATATTTTTCTTTCTCTATACAATGTTTATGCTTCAATTTGTATTCTCGGAAAAAGAATTTCAAATTTTCCAAATTTTGTTTCACAAAATTTTACCGAAAGCCATAAGCTATAAGCTGTAAGCTTTAAGCTTCTGTTTGGATTCTCGGAAACAAGATTTCAAATTTACCTAACTTTGTGTCACTCGGTGAAAAACCATCTTTAGGCAAATGTTTATCTTCAAAATATTTTTTTGCAACTTCAATAATGTTTCCGGTTGCACCATTTAATTGCCAAATTTTTTCTGAAAGTGTCGGCATAAACGGAATTAAATGTAATGCAATTAAATCCGTAGCTTGGAAATAACAATACATACAATCTGCAAGTTTTTTTGTGTCTGTTTTTGCAAGTTTCCATGGTGCATCTTGTTCTATTTGTTGATTAATTAATGTTATTGCTTGTTGCAAAATTTCCGATGTTTTATGAAACTGCATATTTTCTATTGATAATCCATAACCATTACTTAAAATTTTGGCAACTTCTTTCGTTAAGTTATCTTCAACATCTGTTTCAGGAACTTTACCTTCAAAATATTTTTCCGCCATCTTGTTTGTTCTTGAAACAAGGTTGCCCAAATTGTTTGCTAAATCAACATTATATTTTTTTGTAAGTGCTTCCATTGAAATATCACCGTCAGGACCGAACGGTATTAAAGATACCGCCAAATATCTTGCAGGATCAACACCGAATTTATCTACCAACTGTTGCGGTGTAATAACATTCCCTAAAGTTTTAGACATTTTATCACCGTTGATTGTAAAAAAACCGTGAGCATAAACTCTTTTATGAACAGGAATATCTGCACCCATGAGAAGTGCAGGCCAAATTACACTATGAAACCATAAAATATCTTTTGCCATTAAATGTATATCTGCAGGCCAATATTTTGAAAACATTTCTTTGTTATCTTTGTAGCCGATAGCGGAAACATAGTTTATTAAAGCATCCACCCAAACATATACGGTTTGACTGTTATCAAAAGGTAAAGGTATACCCCAATCAAGAGCTGCTCTTGAAATACTAATATCTTCAAGACCTAACCTTAATTTACCTAAAATTTCGTTTCTTCTTTGTTCCGGTAAAACATCTATATGGTTAGGGTTTGCAGGGTTTTCTATCATGTCTATAAGTTGTTCATTAAATTGTGATAACTTGAAAAAATAATTTTCTTCAGATTGAACTATAGGTTTTTTCTTGTGGTCAGGACAACATCCGTTTTCATCCAAATCTTTTTCTGCAATAAACTTTTCACAACCTACACAATATAAACCTTCATATTGTTTTTTATATATAAGTCCTTTATCGTAAAGTTTTTGCATTATCATTTGAACAGTTTCTTCATGAACTTTGTCGGTAGTTCTTATAAAGCCGTCATTGGATATATTTAAAAGTTTCCAAGCTTGTTGAAAGTAGCCACTCATTTCGTCGCAAAGTTCTTTAGGAGTAACACCTTTAGCTTGTGCAGACTGACAAATTTTTGCACCATGCTCATCCGTTCCGGTTAAGAAATATACTTCATTATTTTGAAGTCTTTTCCAACGTGCGGCAATATCCGCGGCTATTGTGGTATATGCATGACCGATATGCGGTCTATCGTTAACATAATAGATTGGTGTTGTAATGTAATACTTTTTCATTTTCTTCCTTCTTAATATTTTTTATTTTAATAAATTATTTTATTAAGTATATCAAAATTTGATTATTAAAAAAATATAATTTTTACAATTTATTAAAAAATTATTATACTAATTTAATATGAATTTATTTTTTATAGTCTTATTTATAACTTCACTATCGATTTTATTAAAATTTGTACCGAAACTATCAAAAATTGTAATAACATTATCCATATTATTAATAATATCTTTTTATTTTGTTTTAACATACAATTGCCAGAAAGATTATTTTTTCCCGAACAAATATAGCAATAATGACAGATATAAATATAACACTTTGGTAAATTCGTTAAGAAGCTCCAATTTATTCTTATATGATATAAATGATTTTACTGCAATTTCTATTGATATGCTGCACAAAAAAGATATCTATCAAAATTATGCTTATTATTTTGAGAA
>JAFXOB010000174.1 GCA_017529005.1 Elusimicrobiota bacterium | reverse complement strand
TAATAGATTACCCCGGTTATGATTCTCCGAACATTTATTGCAATAAAATAAAAAAATAAGTGTAACTTTTTAAAATATTAAGGAGTCTAATATATAGTTTATGGAAGACAAAGAGATTATTGAAAAAATAATTCAAGGACAAGAAGATCTTTTCAGCCTTATAATAGATAAGTATAAAAATAAGGTCTTTAGCATAATATATTCTTTTTGCGGACACACAAGTGATTGTGAAGATATAGCTCAAAATGTTTTTATTAAGATATTTAAAGCTTTACCGAAATTTAAATTTGAGTCAGAATTTTCTACCTGGATGTACAGAATAGTGATAAATGAGTCAATAACGGTATCCAAAAAGAAAAAAAGAAATATTGTTCCTTTAGATATAAATAACAGCGAAGATGAAGAAAAAAGTAACTTAATTGATTTTTTAAAGTCTAATGATAATACGGAAAACGAACTTGTACAGAAAGAAACGCAGGAAATGGTACAAAAGGCATTATCAAAATTGAAGGATAACTATAAAATGGTATTAACTTTAAGAGACATAGAAGATTTTTCTTACGAAGAGATAGCAAAAATGATGAACGCATCAATAGAAAATGTAAAAATTTGGATATTTAGAGCAAGAAACAGATTGAAAGAAATTTTAACGGAAGGGGGTAATTTATAATGAACTGCAATAAAGCACAAAAACTAATATCTTTATACATAGACAATAAATTATCTTCTCAGTCCATATCCGAGTTAAAAAAACATTTTACCGAATGTTCAAAATGTAAACAAGATTATATAACTCTTAAAAAAATAAAAACAATTTTATCAAATTCACCTAAAAAAGAAGTGAGTTCCGATTTTACGGCTTCAGTTATGAGTAAAATTAAAAACAAAGAATATGAAAAAAAAGATAATGTTGTAATGTTCGGTTCTTTCTTCAACTCAATGAAGAAAAAATTGATTATGGCTGCAGGCTTTTTATTTGTTATAGCCTCTTCTTATTTTTTCTTTATGCCGTATAACAATGCAAACAACCGGGAAAACGAGAACTATACTGCTGCTATGGAATATTATTTTAATTATTACGACGATGATAATTATTATTCTCAAAATGATATTGATAACGATGATTACGAAGAATATATGTTATCTTTATTTTGTTAACAATTTGGATTCAATGTTTTTTAATTGATTCAGGTAATCTTTGTTATCAGGTTCGATTTTTAAAGCTTTTCTTATGTAAACAATGGAATTGTCATAATCGTTTAAATCCTCGAATAATAAGCTTATATTAAAATAATAATTGGCTTTTTTGTTATATTCGAGTAAGTCAAATAATATCTGCATACTATCCTTATAATTCCCCGATATAGCATATATTTTGGAAAGATTTTCCAATGCCGGTATTTTATCTATAATCGAGGATGAATAAAACACGGCTTTTTCAGCACATTCTAATGAATCTTTTATATTGTTTTCAAATAAATATATATTATACAAATTTGTATATATAAGACTTTGCTTTTTATCAAGTTCTAATAACTGATAAAAAATTTGTTTGGATAATTCTCTTTCTCCGATAGAAAATAAAATTTTTGCATAAGTTATGCAATTATCTATATTTTTGTTTAAATTTATAGCTTCCAATGATAATTTTTTTGCTTTTTCAAAATCTTTTATGTTCATATATTCCGTTGCAAGTCCGTTAGGTGTTACATAATAAGTCGGAGCATCTTTATATGCATTATACCAATAAGTAAAACTATCTCTATACTTTTCACTTTGTTTAAAAGAATAAAAACAAAATAGAGAAAAAACAAAGAGAAATAAAACAACTAAATACTTCTTTATTTTCGGATATTTAATTGTTAAATTTTCAAAAATAACTGTTAGTATTATCAATATTCCTATTAATCCTGTTATTAATCTGTGAGATAAAAAAACATATTCTTTTGTTAAAAAAGTGGGAAAAAAAGCAAGAAGAGAAAACAATAATGCAAAAAGTACTGTTTTTTTCTTTTCTTGTTTTGAAAAAGCAGTATATATTATCAATAAAACAAAAAATATTATATTTATTGTATATGTTAAAATATTTAATTTTATATCGTATAACATTACCGGAATATATTGAGGATAAAATATTTTTTCAATATATATCATAAATCCGAATAATATATTTTTTAAATAATACAGCCAATTCGTAATATATAACTTGGTATCTGTATGTATTACGGAAAAATATCTTAAAAAAAAGTAAACAACAAATATAAATAAAACAGAAAATAATATATTAATAAACTGTTTTTTAGTAAATTTAATATTGAAACAATAGCACAATACAGGATATATTAAAGTCATAAAGATTGTTGTCTCTTTTGTAAATAAAGATAGAGAAAAAAAGAACAAAAAAGAAAACAAATATTTCTTTTTATCGGTATTTAAATAATTGATAAAATTTATTAAAGATAATATAAACAATATGATTAACAATGAATCATTTCTGGCGGGGATCCAAACCGGAACAGACGATAAAATCGGATGAACGGCAAATAATAAAATAAAAAATTTTAAAACAGATTCACTGAACTTAAGTTTGGATAGAAAAATAAAAATAGAAATTAACGATAACACAAATAAAAGAATATTTGTTGTGTGATAAATTTTTAAATTGTTCTTTAATAAAATTGTTTCTATTGCAAAAGACAATGATAAAATCGGTCTGTAATATTGTGTTCCTTTTATTAAATAACAATCCGTTAAAAAAAGTTTGGGAATATTTTTTATATTTGAAAGATAATCGATATTTCTTGTAACTAAAGTATCATCATCTAAATTTGTAATTCCGAAATTAATAGTCTTACCATATACTATAAAAACTACCAAAAAAAGTAATATAAAGAAAAATAAATTACTTTTAAGAATTTTAATCATATATGTTTTTAATAATAAAATTAATATTTATATATCTTTTCGGAACTTAATACATCAAAACCCTTATCACATAAGAATTTTGCCGTATCAGGATAATTTCCTATTTCCAATACTATAGCTGCGGTTGTTCCGTTGCTTAATAAAAATCCGTAACAATCTTCGATATTTATTTTATTTGCCGATAATGTCATTAAAAGTTTATTGAAACTTCCCGGAACATTATCTACTACAACTGCAATAATTTGTCTTTTGGTTACGGTAATTTTATTTGCTTTCAATACATCAAAAGCTTTATCTGGATCATCAACCAACAATTTCATTACCCCGAAATCTCCTGAACTTGCAAGAGACATTGCTCTTAAATTAATGTTGTTATCGGATAAAATTGTTGTTATCTTCTCTAATTTTCCCGGATTATTTTCTAAAAACACCGATATATGATATGCCATAATATTTTCTCCTTTAATTATTTCTTTGCTCTTAAATCTATAACTCTTTTTGCTTTACCTTCACTGACAGGTAAACTTCCCGCTTCAACGAATTGAACTACAGGTGTAACATCCAATTCTTGTTTTAATTCACTTACCAATCTGTTTTGTAATACTTCCAAATCTTTTAATGTTCCCTTGAAAGTATCATTGTTTATTTCTATCTTTATTCTCAGTTTATCCATACAATTATGATCAAACAATTCAATAACATAATTTTTACCTGCTTCCGGTATGGATAATATTGTTTTTTCTATTTGTATAGGGAAAATATTTACTCCGTTAATAATCATCATATCATCGGTTCTTGCGGTTATTCTTGCAATTCTTCTGTGTGTTCTTCCGCAGGCACAAGGTTCGGATATAATTCTTGTTAAATCTTTTGTTCTGTATCTCATAAGAGGCATTGCTTGTCTTTGTAATGTTGTTAATACTAATTCACCTTCTTCACCGTCAGGTAAAGGTTCAAATGTTTTAGGATCCACAATTTCGGGATATACATAATCTTCCCAAATATGTAAATGTTGTTGACATTGACATTCAAAAGCAATTCCCGGACCTGATATTTCAGATAATCCGTAAGAATTGTAAGCTTTAACGCCGTATAATTCTTCTATTTTTTGTCTCATTGCTTCACTGTGAGGTTCCGCGCCTATAAAAAATATTCTTAAATTCAAATCTTTTTTTACATCTATACCGAGTTCTTTAACGGTATTTGATAATCTTAAAGCATAACTCGGTAAAATATGAACAACTGTTGTTTTAAAATGTTGCATAAACCAAAGTTGTCTTTTGCTGTTTCCCGGACCTATAGGAATCGTTAACATACCTAATCTTTCACC
>JAFXOB010000173.1 GCA_017529005.1 Elusimicrobiota bacterium | reverse complement strand
TTACTAGTGTTAACATACCTGCATTAAAGGGATGTAAACCATCAACATCTTTATCGGGGGCGATTGAATTTATACATTTATCAGGAAGTTGTCCGTTAGGTAAGGGTAATTGCAATAAGATTCCGTCTATTTCCTTATTGTTATTTAATTTATTTATTAAAGATATTATTTCTTCTTGAGTAGCTGTTGCAGGTAACGGATTATGAAAAGATTTTATACCTACTTGTTCACATGCTTTTATTTTTGAACCTACATACACTTTGCTTGCAGGGTCTTCGCCCACTAAAATTGTTGCAAGACCCGGAACTCTTGAAGTTTTTTTTGATAACTCTTCAACTTTATTTTTTAATTCTTGTCTTATTGTTTGAGATATTTCTTTCCCGTTAATTATTTTCATAATACATCCTTAATTTAATGAGTAATCTATATATTGTCTAAAAAAATCTAAATTTTTAGATTCATTATCAATAATTTTTACACCATATAACGGATAAAATAAACCATCTGCACTTCTAACAATTTTACCATTTAATAATATTTCTCTATTTAGAATTGTAAGTTCTAAATTAAATTGTTGTCCAATATTAAAAAAGGTTTCACTCTCGATAGCAAAACCGTTTTTAGAAATATCGGTTAAAATACAATCACCCAAAATTTTTTCCGTTTTATTTTCTAAAATATTTGTTGATAATGAAACTTTTTTTCTTGGATAAGCTCTTCTTTCTTCCATAATGTTTTTTTATTAATTTAATTTTGGATTTTTATTTTATAGATATTATAGTAAAATTTTATTTTTTTTGCACATTTTTTATTGAATAAATAATATAAAATTTGTATTTTAATATTAGGTGTATATAATGGAACAATTTATAAGAACAAAAATACTTTTAGGTGAAGATAAAATAGAAAAAATTTTTAAGACTTCTGTTGCGGTTATTGGACTTGGAGCGGTTGGAAGTTTTGCCGTCGAAATATTGGCAAGAATGGGAGTTGGGAATTTTATACTTGTTGATTTTGATGTTGTACAAGAATCTAATATTAACAGACAGTTATATGCTTTACATTCAACTATTAATAATAAAAAAACAGAACTTGCAAAAAACAGAATTTTAGATATAAATCCGAATTGTAAAGTTAAAACTTTTGATATTTTTATTAATACGGATACTTTTGAAACAATATTTTCAAATAAACCTGATATTGTTATTGATGCGATAGATTCATATAACCCTAAATTAAGGCTTTTAGAATACTGTTACAAAAATAATATAAAAATAATATCTTCAATGGGAGCGGCACTTAAAACAGATCCTTTTTCGATAAAATATGCGGATTTGTTTGAAACTCATCATTGTAAACTTGCAGAAAGATTAAGAGGTGATTTAAGAGGTTTAGGTATATCTTCCGGAATACCTTGTGTTTTTTCGGAACAATCACCACAAATAAAACCTATTCCTTTACCTGAACAGGAAGGTAAAAAATACGGTAAAAACGGTGGACCTAAAATTTTGGGCTCAACACCTGTAATTACCGGGATTTTTGGTATTCTTTTAGCAAACAAAGCTATTGAAATTATTACAAATTAATCTGTTTAGAAGAAATATTTGTAACTAAAACCATTTCTTTTTTTTCATGTACAATATTATGCCGAATGTTGCTGCAAGTATTAAGAATATTGCAAGAAACCAAGTTCCGGTTTGTCCCAGAATATTGATTTCCGGGAAAGCAACATTCATACCATAATAACTTGCTACTATAAGGATAGGTAAAAATATTGTTGCTATTATACTTAAGAATTTCATCGTTTCATTTAATTTCAATGTTACAGATGACATATAAATAGCAATAAGTGAGCTTATCATTTGAGAGTTGTAATTTATTGTTTTATTTAAACTGTTAAGCTGATCCGTAATATCTCTGAAATATGCGGAATAAGAATCTCTTATGTATTCGTTATTTTCTCTTGAAAAGAAAGAGTAAACATTTTTTTGCGGATCTGCAATCTTTCTCATGGAAAGAAGAACTTTTTTTAAATCAAGTATTTGTTCCATAACATCCGGATGCGGATCTTCCAAAACTTTATCCTCAAGTAAATCTATTTTATCACTTATTTTTTCCATTGTATGTTCAAGATTGTCTACAACTTTGGATAAAAGCTTATATAATAATGTTTCCATACTTTTTAATTCTATTTGCGGTTTTAGCATTGCTTTATGCATTAAAGTATCTAAAAACTCTAATTCTTCCGTATGTGCTGTAACGATAAGGTTTTTTGCTAAAAAAATATCAAGCTCATACATAGATTCATCAAATTCAGCCAAATTCATTGTCTTCAATCTTATACCATGAGTATTTACAAATAAATAGTTGTCAAACTCTTCAACTTTAGGGTTATATAAAGGGAACAAACAATCCTCAACAGAAAGCTCATGAAATTTAAAAGTGTCGGTAAGAAGTGCAATTTCATCCGTAGATAAATCACCCTTTTCTAATGTTATGTCAACCCATAACAAAGAAGGCTCGTTATTATATATTTTATTTATATTTTCTATACTTTCTTCTTGTTGGCATACACCATTGTTTACATATATAGATCTTATCATAACATTATCCTAACAAGTTTTATATAAAATAACTTAACCGAATTTTACAAAATAAAAGTATTTAAGTAAAGAAAAATTTTTAATTTGTTCTTAAATTGAAAATTAACAATCATATTATATATAATCTTAGTTAATAATTTAGAAAAAGAGGTCTTTTATGCAAAAATTTATAAGTCTTTGTTGTTTTGTATGTTTATGCTTTTTTATTTCTTGCTCTGTAGCAAACAGTAGTTCTGCAAATTCTGCAATAGATAATATTTTGAACAGAAAAAGTGTAAGAAAATATTCTGACAAAAAAGTTGAACAAGCAAAAATAGATACAATTTTAAAATGTGCTATGGCCGCACCTAGTGCGATGAATAAACAACCATGGGAAATTTTGGTTGTAACAGATAAAGAAAAGTTGGAAAAAATTGCCGAAATTTGTCCAAATGCTTCATATGCAAAAAGTTCACAAGTTACGATAATAGTTTGTGGCGATAAAACTGTCAGTGATAAGTTTTGGGAACAGGATTGTTGTGCCGTAACAGAAAATATTTTGTTGGCAGCGGAAGCTTTGGATTTAGGATCCGTCTGGTGTGCCGTTTACCCGTTTGATGAAAAAGTAAATGCCGTTAAAAGTTTATTTGGTTTACCTGAAAATGTTATACCGTTGAATGTTATTCCTATGGGATATCCTTTTGCAAAAGAAGAACCGAAACAAAAATATGATGTAAAAAAAGTGCATAATAATAATTGGTAAATTTTTGATATAATAATAAAGATATTTAATATAAGGATAAATATAATGAAAAAATTCTTTTTGTTTATTATAAAATTTATTGTGATTATGGCAATATTAGCAGTAGCCGGGTATTATTCTTTCAACATATTAATGTCAGCTTTTGTTAGAGAAAAAGCCGAAGTTCTTGTTCCGGATTTACAAGGTAAAAACTTGGTTGAATGTTTGGATATGTTATCGCAATCCAAACTTGCCTTGATGAAAGAAGGTTCTGAATTTAATCAGGATGTTCCTGCAGGAATAGTTATAAGACAAGTTCCTCCTGCCGGTATGAATGTTAAAGAAGGTAAAGTTATAAAAATTGTTATAAGCCAAGGCGGAGAAATAGTTTATGTTCCGGATTTAAAAGGGCAAACGATAAGAGCTGCTACAATTTCTTTAAGATCTTTAGGACTTGTTCTGGGTGAACTTACAAAAAAAGCTTCGGCAAAATATGAAGAAGGTATCGTATTAAATCAAGACCCAATTGCCGGTTCAACAATTGAAAAGGATTCTTCCGTAAATGTTTTGGTATCAAATGGTGCACCTGTTGATGGAACCGTGTTGATG
>JAFXOB010000172.1 GCA_017529005.1 Elusimicrobiota bacterium | reverse complement strand
AATAATATGGGATATAAATATTATTTCCACTTTACTATAACTCCTTATGGAAAAGAAATAGAAAATAATGTAAGGAATAAAAAAGAAGTTATTAAAACTTTCCAAGATTTATCTAGTAAAATAGGAAGAGAAAAGGTTATTCTTCGTTACGATCCAATATTTGTTCAAGAAAACGGTAAATATTCCATTGAGTATCATATAAAAGCTTTTGAAAAACTTGTAAATGAATTATCAGAGTATACAAATAAAATTATAATAAGTTTTATTGATGGTTATAGAAAAGTAAACAACAACATGAAAGAAATAAAAATTAAAGAATTATCAGAGGAAAATATATACTATATAGCAAAAAGCTTTTCCAATATAACAAAGAAATTTTCATTGCAATTGGAAACATGTGCAGAAGAAATTGATTTAAAAGAAATTGGAATTGAACATGCAAGATGTATAGATGGGGATTTAATAGAAAAAATAGTAGGTTACAATATATTTAACAAAAATATAAGAGATAATAATAGACTATATTGTGGTTGTATGAAATGTATAGATATTGGACAATATGATAGTTGTATACATAATTGTCTATACTGTTATGCAAATATAAATAAAAAGAAAGCTTTTGCAAATTATCAAACTCACAATCCAAAATCTCCAATTTTATTTGGAAGTTTTGAAGAAGAAAATGTAAAAAATAGAACTAAAGATATAGATAGTTTTAGAATAAATCAAAGAGAGTTTAGTTTATAATTAATAAATTTATTTCATAGGATGTTACTAATTTTATTTCAGCAACATCCTATAAATTATTTAACAACTATTTTATATACCTTTCTTTACTTGTGTTATATATAATTAATGCTTCTCTCAAATGCGATTGTAAATCCTTAATTCTTTTTGCATCCGATGGATGTGTAGATAAAAATTTTGAAATAATATCTTGTTGTCCTGAATGGGCTTGCGACATCCTTTCCCAAAACTCTATAGCTTTATAAGGATCATATCCTGCTCTTGCCATAAGAATAAGACCTATATAATCTGCTTCACTTTCGTGTTTTCTACTATAAGGTAATATAATGCCGACATTTCCTAAAATTGTTGCTGCAGTCATTATATCTTTTTGATTAGATTTATTATTGAGAGAAGAGGATAATAATTGTAAACCTTCTTGTAATAAAGCAGATTGCATATTACCTTCTGCACCATGCCTTGCTATAGCATGTGCAATTTCATGAGCCATTACAGTTGCAAGTCCTTCTTCTGTTTGAGTGTAAGGTAATATCCCTGTATATACTGCAACTTTACCTCCCGGTAAACACCAAGCATTCGCTTCATCATTTTCCAACAAATTAAATTCCCAATCATAGTTATAACCGGAAACTGCAGCAATTTTTTGTCCAACCTTTTTTACAAGTGCAGTATTGTCTTTATCTGTAGATATTTTAGATTCTGCTAAATATTGACCATAAGCAGTTGCTCCCATAGCAGCCTCTTCCGCTTCTGTGGTTAAAAGAAATTGACTTCTTCCTGTAATAGGAACAGTTGTACAACCTATAAAGAAAAATATTAAAAATAATAAACAGTATTTTGTTTTCATAAATACTCCATAAAAATATTGTTTTGTTATTTCTGTTCAAAAGTTTTATCTATTTTTATCAATCCTATAGAAAATTCTTTACCATCATTTATAGAAAATTTAACATCGGCTTCAATAATTGGTATTTCTTTTGTCTCACCAGTATTTGATTTTTTAAAAACTGGAGATTTTATAAGAACAACCTTGTTATAGTTTGGATGTAAATTATCTATAATCGCATGAGCATCACCAAAATTAGAATTAAAAAAGGCTTTTACTATAACACTATCCAATCTTTTTTCTTTTATATTTGCTAGTTCAATACGAATACAAGGATAAAATTTAAAATAAGTTACAAATAGACCATCATTAACTCTTTCCCATAACCAATAAGTTTTTATATTTATAATTTTTAATCCAAAAGATTTCAGCTTTTCTTGCATTTCTTGCTCTTTAATTTGTTTAATTTCACTTTCAGATTTATTGCTTAACTTGGATTGTTCCTTTAAATTTTTATATTGTCTTTTTGAATTATCAAAATCTTTCTGTAATTTTTGTTTTTCAAGCTCCATACTATCTTTATCATTTTGTAATATGTCAAATTTTAATTTAAGCTCTTCGTATTCTTTTTGTAAATCATTTTTTTCAATTTCTATAGTTTCTTTTTCTTTTTGCAATGTTTCAAATTTTGATTTAAGTTCTTCATATTCTTTATTTTTACAAGACACTAAAACAAGACAACATAACAACAAACATAAACTAATAAATTTTTTCATTTTCATTTCTCCTTAATATTTATTTAAATTTTTACTACAAAAAGCTGCTAAAATCTCCTCCTTGTTTTTAATTCTATTTTTGTTAGGCAAAATAAAAACGGCTGTGTTATTTTGATGGATAGCAACCAACCAAAATAAACAGCCGTAGCCCTTTGCCCCGAAGGGCAAAGAACATTTAACAAATATCATTAAGGGGATCAGCCAAAATAATATTTGCCTATGACGACTGTTTTTGGATTGCTATCCGTTTTTGCCTAAACAAAAACTGGTTCTGCTTTCGCAGAATTCCAAAAACATCCAATATTAAGTTTTTAAAAAAATTACTAAAAGTAATTTTTTATTATTTTATTAAAAATCTACTGCTTTTTACAATATATTAACTTTATTAAAAATTTAAATTTTTAAATAATAGAAAAGAGCAAAAACCTTTCGGATGAGCAGTTTTTATACTCAACAACAAAACAAAAATGTTATAATATGCTATGCTTAAACAGTTAACAAACAAAATTATAAACGGAAATTATCATATATCAAAAAAAGAAGCAACAGAACTTTTAAATACGGATTTAAAAGAGTTGTCTTATTGTGCCGAACAAATAAGAAAAAAATTTTGCGGTAACAAGTTTGATATGTGTTCCATAATTAACGGTAAAAGCGGTAAATGCAGTGAAAATTGTAAATTTTGTGCTCAATCTTTACACTATAAAACAAACATAAAAGAATATCCGTTACTTGATACCGACAGCATATTTAAAGAAGCAAAACACAATTCGGATAAAAAAGTTAAAAGATTTTCCATAGTTACTTCCGGTAAAAAACTTACGGAACAGGAAATAGATTTTGTTTGTAAAACTTATGAAAAAATAAACAAAGAATGTAACATTATGTTGTGTGCTTCAATGGGGCTTTTGACGGAACAACAGTTTATAAAATTAAAAAATGCAGGTGTATCAAGGTATCATTGCAATTTGGAAACATCAAGAAACTTTTTTCCTAAAATTTGTACAACACACAGTTACGATGACAAAATAAATACAATAAATTCAGCAAAAAAAGCAGGGCTTGAAATTTGCAGCGGCGGAATTTTCGGGATGGGAGAAACCTTTCAAGACAGAATAGATATGTTTTTTGAACTTTATAATCTCGGTATAAAGTCTGTTCCCATAAATGTATTAAATCCGATAAAAAATACTCCGTTTGAAAATAATAATATTTTGTCACAAGAAGAAATTTTAAGGACCGTTGCAACAGCAAGATTTATTTTGCCCGATGCATTTATTCGTCTTGCAGGCGGACGGCTTTTGTTTAAAGATAAAGGTGTATCAATGTTTTCTTCCGGAGCAAACGCAACTATTACGGGCGATATGCTTACAACAGGCGGTACATCAATAGCCGAAGATTTTGATACAATAAATAAATTAGGTTTTGAAACGGAAAAATAAAAAATGAACATAGTTGAAGAATTAAAAAATAATAAAAATCTTTCGGATGAACAGTTTAAACTGTTGCTTGAAACAGATACTTATAAGGATGAGCTTTTTAAGCAGGCGGATATTGTCCGTCAACAAGTTTACGGCAAAGATGTTTATTTGAGGGGCTTAATAGAATTTTCCAACTATTGTAAAAACGGTTGCTATTATTGTGGTATAAATTGTCAAAATTCCACCATTAAAAGATACCGTTTAACCAAAGATGAAATTCTTGATTGTTGTAAACAAGGATATGCTTTAGGTTACAGAACATTTGTTTTACAAAGCGGGGAAGACCCTTTTTTTACCGATGATTTAATTTGTGATATAGTGTCTGCCATAAGACAAAATTATAAAGATTGTGCAATTACATTGTCTATGGGGGAAAAGAGTAAAGAAAGTTATCTTGCTTACTTTAAAGCAGGTGCTAACAGATACTTGTTAAGACACGAAACGGCAAACGATGAACATTACAAAAAATTGCATCCTGGAAATTTATCATTACAAAACAGAAAACAATGCCTTTTTAACTTAAAAGAAATCGGTTATCAGGTAGGCAGCGGTTTTATGGTAGGTTCACCTTACCAAACAACTCAAAATCTTATTGAAGATTTTCGGTTCCTACAAGAACTTAAACCCGACATGATAGGAATAGGTCCTTTTATACCGGCACAGAACACAAAATTTGAACAGTTTGAACATGGACAATTAACTTTAACATTAAAAATAATTTCAATATTAAGGTTGTTGTTCCCTTATGCTTTAATACCGGCAACAACGGCACTCGGAACAATAGATCCGAACGGCAGGGAACTCGGACTTAAATCCGGAGCAAATGTTGTTATGCCTAACCTTTCACCAGCCAAGTATAGAAACTTGTACACTTTGTATGATGATAAAATCTGTACAAACGAAGAAGCTGCAGAATGCAGAGGCTGCTTGGAAAAAAGAGTATCCCTTGCCGGCTACAAAGTTGTTACCGATATCGGAAATGTAAAAAGATTGTAGTTTATAATTTAATAGAAATTTCTTCACATTCAAGAACTGATATATTGTTGTTATTATCTTTTACTACAAGGTTACCGGCATCGGTTATATCTATAGCCGTTACAGTATAAGTTTTATTATCTTTTGTGTAAGATATTTCTTTGTTTAATACCAATGAAAGAGATTTATATTCTTCTGTTACGTTTTTGTTATAAATATCTTCCGATAAATCAAACAAATTATTTAAAATTTCTGCAATAAGTTTGTTTCGTGATAATCCGTTGCACATAATTGAACCGGCCTTGTTTTCTATATCTTTTGGAAAATTTTCTGTAAATATATTTATTCCTATACCAACAACTATACCTTTACTTTTCAAGTTTGTATTATCACTCACATTTTCTACGAGTATTCCACAAATCTTTTTATTGCTAAGATAAATATCATTAATCCATTTTATTTTAGGTTCTAAATTAGTAAGTTTTTTTATTGCTTTGCATACTGCAACCGCAGAAATTAATGTAATCAGTGAAACGTCTTTTATAGGTATAGCTTTTTTTAGTATTGTAGAAAAATATATCCCGGTATTTGCGGGGGAATAAAAGTTTCTTGCAAATCTGCCTCTACCTTTAGTTTGTTCGTTTGCCGTTATTGTTGTACCATTATTAAAATTGTTTGAATTTACAAGCTCTTTTGCAAAATCATTTGTTGAAGGTAATGTATCAAAAATTTTTATATCAAAATTTTTGTACCGTTCCAAAAGATTTTGTTTTATTTTTTGTGCGGATAAATCGTTAAGATTTGCCATTACTATTTTTTTAGTGCAGCTTCCATTCTGTTAAGGCCTTCTACTATGTTTTCCATAGAAGTTGCATAAGAAAATCTTATAAAACCTTTTGCTCCGAAAGCAGAACCGGGAACAACTGCAATTTTAGCTTCATCAAGTAAATAATCTGCAAGTTCAATATCTGTACTTATAAGTTTCCCGTTATATGTTTTGTTTAATAAATTAGACACATTAGGAAAAACATAAAATGCACCTTCCGGTTTTAAACAAGTTATACCTTTTATCTTGTTTAGCCTTTCAACAATATAGTTTCTTCTTTTTTCAAATTCAACTCTCATTGTTTCCAAACATTTTTTGTCACCGTTTAATGCTTCAGTCGCTGCTTTTAACGATATAGATGTAGGACAAGATGTTGATTGACTTTGCATTTTTGTCATTGCTGCAATTATTTCCTTTGGACCGGCAGCATAACCGATTCTCCAACCTGTCATTGCAAATGCTTTTGAAACTCCGTTTACAACAATAGTATGTTCTTTTACTTCTTTTGATACTTGTGCTATTGAAAAGAATTTGAAGTTGTCGTATGTAAGTTTTTCGTATATTTCATCCGAAATTATTAACAAATTATGCTTTATACAAATATCTGCTATTTCTTCAAGTTCTTCTTTTGTGTATGTGTTTCCCGTAGGGTTTGAAGGGGAATTTAAAATAAATGCTTTTGTTTTCTTTGTTATAACTTTTTCTATTTCGGTAGGTTTAACTTTAAAATGGTTTTTGTCACTAGTTGTAATAAATACGGGAACTGCACCTGCAAGAACTGCCATATCCGGATAAGAAACCCAATAAGGTGCAGGAATTATAACTTCGTCTCCTTCATCAAATATTGTTTGAAACAAATTAAACAATGAATGTTTACCACCACAAGAAGCCATAACTTGCTCTCGTGTATATTCAAGGTTGTTATCTTCTTTAAACTTTTTTATTATTGCATCTTTTAAATCCGGAGTTCCCGGAACGGGACAATATTTAGTAAAACCTTTATTTATTGCATCTATTGCTGCATCTTTTATATTTTGCGGTGTATCAAAATCCGGTTCACCGGTTCCAAAACTTATTATATCTACACCTTTTGCTTTTAAAGCTTTTGCTTTTGCATCGATAGCCAATGTTGGCGATGGTTTTATTGATTGAAGTCTTTTTGAAATGTACATAATATTCCTCACATACATATAATAATAAGACACTTTAAAAAAATATCTTAATTTGCTAAAATAATAATTCAAAAGTGTTAAGATTAAAAACTATCTTGACATCTTTATTTTATTTTTGTAAATTATACAGATTATAAAGAGGTAAGTCAATGGGAGTAATTTAAAATGTACGCAATAGTAATGACAGGTGGAAAGCAGTATAAAGTAGAAAAAGGAATGAACGTAGTTATTGAAAAACTTGACGAAGCAGAAGTTGGTAAAGAAGTTGTTTTGGATCAAGTT
>JAFXOB010000171.1 GCA_017529005.1 Elusimicrobiota bacterium | reverse complement strand
TCTTACTTTTTTACCAACTTCAAAGTGTGTTCTATTTGCTTGATATTTATTATTTATCTTTTCTTTCCTTAATTTTTCTTCTGTTTGTGTTGCACGGAAAAGGTTTGCAGCAAGTTCGGTGCTACCCATGTGGTCTAAAATTTTTTGACTTTTCTTTAAACCTTTTTTTACATGTATATCTTTTTGAGTTAAACCGCCGTATAAACCTTTATAGCCGCTATCTTGAAATATTGCATAGTCCAAAGGTTGAATAACACCGGCATCTTTTGCAGCATCTGCCAATTGTTTATTATGTGTTTTCATTTCTTGACGAAGTAACAATCTTTTTTCTTCTTCTGTTTTTACATTAAATTCTTGTAATTCTTGTTTTCTTGTTTGTATGGCAAAATATGTTTGCCCTTTTGCTATTATTTCTTTTGAAGGATCTGCATTTTGTATTATTAGATAACAAGCATATCGAGAAAGTGCAATATCGTCAATTTCTCTTTTAGAGCCTGAACCTAATTCGACCATTTTGGTGATATCACCGAAATGGTTTGAAACATCTTGATTACTATTTTTGCATGCTTCTTTTGCTTTGTTTATAACATTAAGAAAATTTCTCCAATCTTTATATTCTAAAATTATGGCTAAATCTCTTGCATACCAAAATTCAATATTATCATCTTTAACTTGTTTAATTTTTTCAAACGGATTAACATGTTTCGTTTCAAGTTCTTTATTCATATTCTCTCCTTATAATCCCAATTCTTTTAAATATTTTTTCATTTGCTCATCAACTTCTTTCAATTGTTGTTCTATATAGGTAATTTCTTTTTTAACCACTTTAATATCTACTTCTTTTTCTTCTTCAAAAGTATCTACATACCTTGGAATATTCAAATTGTATTCGTTATCTTGTATTTCTTTTATAGTTGCAACATGTGCAAACTTTTCAATATCTTTTCTATTCTCATATGCGGAATAAATTTCCGATATATTTTCTTCCAACAAAACATTTTGTTTCTTTTCTTTTTTGTAATGAGTTTCCCCGGAAGCATCAATAAACAAAATATCTTTGTTTTTTCTATTCTTTTTAAATATTAAAAGTGCCGCAGGAATACTTGTTCCAAAAAATAAATTTGCAGGTAAACCGATAACAGCATCCAATAAATTATTATCTATAACTTTTTTACGAATTTGACCTTCACTTGCACCTCTAAATAATACTCCGTGCGGAGCAACAGCAACAATCGTTCCGTTATTATTTAAACTTGCTATCATGTGCAGTAAAAAAGCCCAATCACCTTTTGTCGCCGGAGGAATACCGTAAGAAAATCTATTAAATCTATCTAAACTAGCTTCCATTTGAAATTTTTTCTTTTTGCTTTTGTCTGTTGATTCTTCTTCACCACCCGGATTAAACCCCTCTGCCCATTTATCTAATGAAAACGGCATATTTGCAACTATAACATCAAATTTCATTAAATTATCATCATCATCTAAATGTTGCGGATTTGATAATGTATCACCAAGAGCAATTTTGGCATCGCTTATATCATGAATAAACATATTCATTTTTGACATAGCCCAACTTGAAGCATCTCTTTCTTGCCCGTATATAGCTACATTTTTTACTCCTGCTTTTTTTGCTGTTCTAATTAGGAGCGAAGATGATCCGGCTGTTGGGTCATAGACAGACTGCCCCGCTTTAGGGTTAGCAATTCGTGCCATTAATTCAGCAACTCCCATAGGTGTAAAGAAACTACCGGCTTTTGCACCTGCTTGTTGTGCAAATTGACCTATCATATATTCAAAAGCATCACCTAAAACATCACTTGGAACTTGCCCTTCT
>JAFXOB010000170.1 GCA_017529005.1 Elusimicrobiota bacterium | reverse complement strand
TTTTTTTTACTTTTTAAACAGAGATTTAAAAAACAATATAATAAAAATTGCTAATGATAAAAACAGTAATATTATTGATAATAAAAGAAACTCCGTTGAATACAAAATAAACAAATGTAATATTATAAAAAATCCAAAAACGGTTTTAGCTTTTATGTCTGTAATATTTAATGATGCAATTGAAATAAATTGTAATGTATTAAACGGAAAATACGGACTATGGGTTGCTTGGCCTTCAATAAAAGAAAAAGACAAATGGAATAAACTCTTTGAAATACAAGATAAGAAATTAAAAGAAGATATAGAAACCGAATTAATAAAATATTATAAACGAAAGAAAAATGATAATAAACTTAAAAAAGAATAGAGTTTTTTTTATAGATATTTTCAAAACAGTAATTATACCTGTTTTTGCCGGTATATTTTTTATTGTTTGGTTATTTTTTTTATTTCAATATCCTATATTTGTTTTTCCCGCCGTATTTTTTATTTTCATAATAATGTATATCTTTTCCGGTAGTGTTTTTGGAGGTGTTTCTGTTGCCTTTGCGGTTTCTGCCGGTGTTTTTGCAATAGCTACGACAGAACCTTTTAATAAAATTTTATTAATATGTGAAATATTATGGTTGATAATTGTATTTATTAAAATAGAAAAATACAGACAATTATGGATATCCGAAAAAATAAAATTAAAAGTAGAACATGAAGTATTAGACAGGGATATAACATTAATACAATCATCAATAACGGCTAATGAAAACAAAATAACAGCAATAAATCAAAAAATGCAGATTTTTCAATCTTTTGAACAGATGATAAACTCAATAGAAAATACAATAAATGAAAAAGAGCTTATCAAATTATTGGAAAATCTTACCAAAAATTTTATATCAAAAGGAAAATGGAATATAAAAAGACATTCCAGCAAAGATATTTTTATAAATTATTCAAAATTTAACAAAGTACCGTTGTTGATAACAAACACTAAAGAAGACAGAAGATTTTCCGATACAGATTATAAAAGTATTTGTTCTTTAGTTGTTGTTCCTATAGAAATAGAAAATAATTATTGGGGATCAATAAAGGGATATTCTACAGATCCGAAAGAATTGTTTGATGACTATGATTTAAGGCTGTTGTCTATTCTTGCAAGTTTAATAGGACTTATTTTAAATAATGCAATGATGTTTAAAAAAGTAGAATCTTTGGCAATAACCGACGGACTTACCGGCTTATATACAAGAACACATTTTATAGAAAGGTTACAAGAAGAAATAGAGAGAGCAAAAACAAATGCCATACCTATTACCGTAGCAATAATGGATATTGATTATTTCAAAAAAGTTAATGACACATACGGGCATTTGGCGGGAGACACTTTTTTAAAGCAATTATCAAACATATTAAGAAGAAGATTCAGAGCCGTTGATGTTTTATCAAGATACGGCGGAGAAGAATTTGCTGTATTAATGTGTCATACAAACATTAATGAAAGTTATAAAATTTTGGAAGAAGTACGAAAAATGGTAGAAGAAGAAAAATTTTTTATGCCTATAGAAAGTTATCGTCCCATACAAATAAAAAAGACTATAAGTATAGGTATTGCACAATTATCTAATGAACAAACACCGGATGAAA
>JAFXOB010000169.1 GCA_017529005.1 Elusimicrobiota bacterium | reverse complement strand
TTAATTTAAAAAAGTGTTTATCTTTAAAAGAGGAAAAATACAGCATGGCAAAAGATAAAAGTATAACGGCACAATCCGATATAAATAAATATACAACCGCAAAGAAAGAGTACGAAAAATTAAAAAGCAAACAACAAAAATTAATAGAGAAAAATAAAAAACTGCAAAAGGATAAAAATGCTTTATTGAAAACTACGGCAGGTAAAAGAGTTAAAGCGGAACAGGAAATAAAAGAAATGAATAATTCCGAAAAAGCGTTGAAAGCATTGGTGGATAAACTTATTAAAGCAAGCAAAAATCAAGATAAAACAAAAAAGCCGACGACTCCCAATACAAGAAGAAATAATTTGCCGTGGCCTGTTGACGGAAAAATAGTTTTAAATTACGGTAAAAACAAACATCCCGATTTAAATACAAATATTATAAGTAACGGAATAAAAATAAAAGCTAAAGATAATGCCTCGATAAAAGCAGTTGATGAAGGAACCGTTCTTTTTGCGGGTGAGTTTAGAAGTTACGGTAATATGGTGATAGTGGATCATAAAGGTGTATTTTTTAGTTTTTATTGTCAGTTAAGCAAGATATTGGTAAAAGAAAATCAGAAAGTTATAAGACAACAGGAAATTGCAAAAGTTGGCAGCGGGGATAAATCAGTACTTTATTTTGAAATAAGACAAGGAGATGTTTCCGAAAATCCGTTGTTGTGGTTAAAAGAGAAAAAATAGAGTAAAAATGCTATAATGAAAAGAAGCATTTAAATTTTATAATTGCAGACAAAGGGGAACAAATGTTTAAAAATAAAATTAAAGTTTTGGTTACGGCTTTATTTTGTTTTATTTTTCTCGGTAATGTGTATGCCAAGTCGGATACGACATACGACGAACTTAGAAAAATGATAGACATACTGGAAATAATAGATAACAAATATGTTGAAGAAAGAGAAAATAAAGATTTGATAATAGGTGCGATAAGAGGATTGGTAAGAACATTAGATCCTTATTCTCAGTATATGACCGAAAAAGATTACAAAGATATGAAAACCGAAACGCAGGGTTCTTTCGGCGGGGTCGGAATAAGAATAACAATACAAAACAATGAACTTACCGTTGTAACTCCTATGCCGGATACTCCCGCATATTATGCCGGAATTTTGCCGGAAGATAAAATTATTAAAATAGATGATAAATCCACTCAGGATATTACAAGCGATGAAGCCGTAAAACTTATGAGAGGAAATCCGGGAACGAAAGTAGTGTTAACCATATACAGACCTTCAACGAAAGAAGAACTTACATTTACGATAATAAGGAAAAAAATAAAAATAGAAACTGTTAAGAAAAAAATGTTGGATGGTAACATAGGTTATATCAGATTGTCGGAATTTAATGCACAAAGTTATAACGATGTTAACAACATGCTTAAAGAATTAACGAAAGAAAATTTTAAAGGATTTATTTTTGATTTAAGAAATAATCCCGGCGGACTCTTGGATTCTGCAATAAACATATGCAGTTTATTCGTCAAAGAAAACAGTTTGGTTGTATCCACGAAATGTAAAGA
>JAFXOB010000022.1 GCA_017529005.1 Elusimicrobiota bacterium | reverse complement strand
TTTTCATCAATAAGTCTTACTTCCGGTACTCTTATGTACTGATTAGTACGATATCTTCGAATATCTATACAATCCCCCTCGCAGGATTTTCACCTGCAAAAATAAAAATAGAACGGATAAAGATACCCGTCCCTATATAAACAATACTACATATAACTCTAAACTTCTAAAACCTTTTCCCTAAAAGTAAGGTGAAGGTGAGTCGGGACGACTTCTTTAAACCAATTTAGTTTGATTATTATAATTAAATTATTTTAAAAAGTCAACAGTGAAACAGCAATGTACAATGTATAATGTACAATTTATAATTAACAAAAAAATCAACTAAAATGGAATTTAGTATAAAATTAAATAGAAAAAATTTAAAGTTTGAAGATTTTTTAATCTTCCTTTTTCTCAACAGAATGCCTTTTATACAGTTTTTTTGTGCTTGAGAAAAAACATAAATTTTGATAATATAATTTAAAATTCAATGTTTTTTTATAATTTCCGTAACATTATAAAATATCGACAACAAAAAAACATTGAGAAACAAAACTTGTATTTATCAAAAAAAAGTATTGATAACTATAAATTTTTTAGCGGTATAAAAAAGGGTGGTTTGTTTTATACAAGTTTAACAAAATAAAACCGTTTTATTCTATCTTCCGGTTGAAGCATATATTATTGCCTGTTCCATGGAAGATGCATCTGCAATATTTTTGCCTGCTATATCAAATGCTGTTCCATGTCCCGGAGATGTTCTTACAAAAGGAAGCCCAGCCGTAACATTTACTATTTTTTTAGGATTTAACACTTTTAAAGGTAACATAATTTGATCGTGATACATTCCTACAATCAAATCATATTTATATTTCAAAAATTTTGCCCATGCAACATCAACGGGATAAAGTCCGCAAATGTTGTAACCTTGTTTCTTTAATTTTTTTATTGCAGGAACTATTTTTTCTTTCTCATCATTACCTAAAATTCCGTTATCTCCGGCATGAGGATTTAATGCACATATCAAAATTTTAGGATTTCTTTTTAATATTTTCTTTACAAAATCCGCAGAAAGTTTTACGGTTAAAACAATATCTTTTTGTTTTAAAAATGAAGACACTTTTGATATAGGTAAATGCCTTGTTACCATTACGGAATTTATGTTATCGCAAATCATCATCATACAATAATTTTTTGTTTTTGTAAGAGCACCTAAAAATTCAGTATGTCCCGAATATTTTAATCCGGCATATTTGAAAGATTCTTTTGATACAGGGGCTGTAACCATAGATTTCGTTTTTTTGTCCATACACATTTTCACTGCACATTTGATTGCATCGCAAGCAATAAGACCGGATATTTTTGAAGGTTTACCCATAACAACTCTTTTATTATAATCGGAAGAAAATATAAACTCTATATTCTTATATTTCTTATTTATATCAAAATATTTTGATATAACATTTTTATCACCGATAACTACAGGGCTGCAAACCCTTTGAACTTTCAAAGAATTTACAGCCCTAAAAACTATTTCCGGACCGATACCTGCCGGATCACCTATTGTTATTGCTATCTTCGGTTTTAACATCTATTACCAAACTTGGTTTATTTTTATTGTTGATTTTGCTTTTAAACCGTCTATCCATTTATCATAAAGTTTTTTACCGTTTTGTCTGTATAAAACTTCTGCTAAATCGTTTTTAACATCATCATAAGTAAAAGATGCACTTGCTCTGCTTTCGGTAACTCTTATAAAATGATATCCTGATTCCGTTTGTATAGGATCTTTTGTATATTGACCTACTGCCATACTAAAAGCTTTTTCTTCCAATCTTTTATCCAAATCACCTTTTACAACAAACCCCATATCACCTTTTCTTTGTTTAAGCATAGAATCTTCGGAATATTTTTCGGATGTTGCAGAAAAACTTGCTCCGGAAGCCAACTCTTTTTTTACACTTGCAACTCTGTTCTCTGCTGCTTTTCTCTCTTGCGGAGAAGCATTTTTATCACATTTAATATAAATTTGATTTAATCTTACTTGCTCGGAAGACATTCTTTTTAACAATTTTGCAACAGCATCAACCGTTTCTTCTTCCTCTTTAGGAAGCCCGAGATTTTCACCTTTCATTTTTGCTCTTACATTATCATAAAATTTTCTGATTTCCGTTTCACTGGGTTGTTTAATATTATTTTTCATTTCTTTTTCTATAAGCTTTTGAACCATCAATTGTTCTTCTATTCTTTTTTCAAATTGAACTTGAGATAAACCTTCGTTTTTCAATTCTGTTTGAAAAGCTTCTTCATTAGGAAATCTCTTTTTAACTTGACTTAAAGCTTCATCCAATTCTCTTTTTACAACTTTTATCTTTTGTTTTTTTGCTTCTTGAATTAAAATCATTTGTTCAATTTTTTGTTCCAAAATCTGATTTTTTAATTCATTGAGTTTTGCATCCGATTGTTCCGTTAACGGTGTCACGGCTCTGTACTGTTGTATCATAGGTTCAAGAATTTTGTTAAATTCCGAACTCATTAAAGGTTCGCCATTAACTATTGCTAACGTTTTATCTACAACTTCTTCACAAAAACCTGCTCCGACAAAAAGGCAAAATATACATACCAATGCCAAAATTTTCTTCATTTTATTTCTCCTCCTAATACACTAATTTGAAAATTCTTCCAATTGAGCTTCTTCCGGCTGTTCTTCCGGTGTATCTGCAGAACTATTTATATTATCCAACTTTGAGTAATCAATTGAAACGTTTAATTTTTTCTTTGTATCCTCAAACCATTTTTCAAATTTTGTTTTTTCTATAATATTTTTTATTTCAGCTTTTGCTACATCTTCCGGTATAGGCGGTAATTTTTCTTCGGAAACTTTTGTTATTATATGTAAACCGAACGGTGTTTCAACTATTTCGGATACTTCACCTTTTTTCAAATTAAATACAACTTCTTCAAATTCCTTAACAAGTTCTCCTCTTCTAAAAGGACCTATTTGTCCGCCTCTTTGAGCAGAAACTTTATCGGTTGACATTTCTTGTGCAACTTTATCAAAAGGTTCTCCTTTATTTATTCTGTCAAATGCTATTTCCGCTTCTTCTCTTGTAGGAACAAGAATATGTTTTGCAACTACAGCTATAGGATTAGTAAAATCTTCTTTATGTTCTTCATAATATTTATTTATTTCATCTTCACTTGCAGTTATCATATTCTCTTGAACATCTTTAAGATACATTTCTATCATTAAACCGTCTTCATAATCTTTTAACTGCTTTTTCTGTTCAGCTTTAAAACCGTCTATAGAATTTTTATATTCTTCTCTTTTGTTTATACCTGCCTGCTTTGCAGATTCCAATATTAATTTTTCTCTAACCAATAAGTCAACAAACTGTTTTCTACCGGGTTCAGTATTGATATATGCTTGATATGCAGGCGGTGCTGCCATCAATCTTTCAGAAAAATCTTCGGTTGTTATACAATCATTACCTACTTTTGCTACAACATCACCTTTTTGCTTACATCCGCCTAAAATAAACAAACTACAAATTAATAATGCAAAAAATTTACAAACTTTCATTTTAAACAACTCTCCTTAATTACTTAACTTCCTTTATATACTTATTTTTTATCAAGTCTTTTATTATACTTAAAACATCCTTTTTTATAATATTTTCATCTTCATCATATTCTTTAGACAACCTTTCTACTATTTTTGTTTCATCCAAACCTTTATCTATTAGTTTCCATACGGAACTTCCTGACACATTAAGATATGCAGGATCTTGTTTTGGAGCAACAATAACAATCTCACCATCTGTTTCCTGCCACAATACTCCTTTACAAATAGCATATTTCATTTATAGCATCTCCTCAAAATATGAATATTGTTTATTATATTAAAAAAAAACTATTTTTAATAGTCTTATATTTTATTAAATTTTGTTTAAATATACAAAAAAAGAATTATACTAAAATTCAGGTACTTGACTAAAATACAAATGTATATTATAATATTGTATATTATTAAAAATATTTTGGAGGTTATATGAAAAAAGAACTTACGGAAAAACAAGAAAGAGTTTTGGAATTCATTAAAAAGTTTCACACCAATAATGCAATGATGCCCACGGTTAGAGAAATCGCAAAAAATTTTGAACTATCCATCGGTTCGGTTCAACAACATTTAAGAGCTCTTTTATCTAAAGGATTTTTAATAAAAAGAGGTTCTCTTTCCAGAGGAATAGATTTCCCTAACAGAAAAACATTTGCACAAGTTCCTGTATTAGGAACCGTTCATGCAGGAACATTTTTGGAACAGATTGAAGATGCTAGCGACTATATTTATATTAACACCGATGTAACAAGAAATAAAAAATGTTTTGCTTTAAAAGTTAAAGGCGACAGCATGGAGCCTTCCGGAATTGTTGAAGGAGATACAATTGTTGTTTCTAAAGGAGAACTTCCTTCCAACGGAGATATAGTTGTTGCTTTAGTAGATAATGAATCTGCCGTAAAAATGTTTTATAAAGAAAAAGGAAAAATATTTTTAAAATCCACAAATCCGAAATATCCAACATTAAGTTCCGATGATTATAAAATTGATATTGTAGGAAAACTTATATATCTGGTCAGACAATATAAAAACTAATTATGAAATTACTTTTTTATCTTTTATTTATATTTGATGTTATTATAGGAATAATTCTGTCTATACTTCTTAATATTATTATAGGTATAATAACAGCTTGTGTTCTGTTGTTTATAAATACAGTTACATTTATTGTTATTTTAAAAATAGAAAAAAAGAAAAAAGAAGTTACTAATATTAAAGATAGTGTTATTTATTAACCTGTATTTTTCTTTTTCTAAATATTCCGTAAATCAATAATATCAAGGCAATGTATATCATACATAAATATACAAATAAATCACCTATTTTATCGTATATTGTTATATAACTGTTTGTATAAGCATTTCCGGTAAAATTTCCATCAAAAGATTCTTTTGTTTTAATTACGGATTTGCCTTTACAATCAATAATTCCAGAAATTCCGCAATTGGAAGAAATTAAAACATTTTTTCTGTTTTCTATTGCTCTAAAAATATTCATTGTAAAATGTTGTTTTGTAAGAACAGAATCGTTAAACCAAGAATTATTTGTATGATTTGTTAATATATTAGCACCCTTCAGTACAAATTCTCTTGATAAATAAGGATAAAAATTTTCCGAGCAAATATTTATTCCTATTGTATAATTACCCAAATCAAATACTTTTAATTCTATTTCTTTTGTTCTTTCGCCCAATTTATTTAACGAAGATAAAAATCTGCCCAATAATCCTTTCCTAAACGGTAAATATTCTCCAAAAACGACTAAATGTTTTTTTCTGTATATATCAAAAATTTCACCGTAATTAGAAATTAAGAAAATAGAATTGTATTCTTTACCTTTCTCAATAATAGTTCCGCCTACCAAACTAACATCGGAAATAGATCCTATTTCTTTCATTAAATCTTTTAAAATTTCATCTTCTTTTATATTTCCGAGTATCAACGTTTCAGGATACAAAGTTAAATTCAAATGCTCTTTTTCTAAATTTTTAATATTATTTTGTATTCTTTTAACAATGCTGTTAAGATAATAAACCTTCTTTTCTTTATATGCCACGGTTTGAATTATACCCACAGATATTTTATTACCATATTCTGTACCAAATTGTTTTATTCTATAAAAGCCATAGGTTATAATAATAATAAAAAGTAAAAATATTTGTATTAAAAATTTTTTATTTTTTGATATAAAATAATAATATAGCATCATATTTATTAAAACTATAAAAAAAGAAATAAAAAATATTCCGAAAATGTCCGTTATTTGAATCAATTGAACAAAAGATGATTGACTGTATCCTAAAATATTAGTTTGAAAACCTGAAAAAAGATAAGATTTTATATAATCAAAAACAGCAAATAAAGCTGCCGAAGAAATAATTACAGTCATGTAATTATTTCTTTTTATTTTATTAACGAATACCGACCACAACACAAAATACAAAGATAAATATATCCATAACAATACACTCACAACTAAAGAAGAACCAAAGTTATTTGTGTTTGATAAAAGAAATAAAAAAAACCAATATGCAGAAATTATGTTAAATACTATCCCTGCAATAAAACCATATAAGGCGGAATATCCTAAATTATTTTTATATATACAATTTATCAAAGGAATAAAAGCTATCCATGCAAGAAAAAAAAGATTAAATTTTTGAAATGATAATGCGAGAAAAACTCCGGATATTACCGAAAAAGCCAAATGTTTAAATTTGTATTCTCTAATTATTAAATTATTTATCATATTGCTCATAATATTATTATATTATTTTACAATAAAAAAAGGCAGATATTTTTTATCATATCTGCCTTTTTTGTTTTAACAATTATAAGTTTTATGCTGCTGCCGCTATAGCTTTTATATCTCTCAAACTCATCATCGGTGTCAATTTATTTTCTTTTCTGTCTTTATTCAATACTTCCATTACTGCATCTATCTCATTTGCTCCGGATGTTACTTTTGCTCTTATTTCATTCATCTTCTCTTTCAATCCTTTCTCGCTTATTGATTTCTGTAATTTATCTATTTCTATAACAAATTCTTCTACTTTCTCTACTCCTATCTTATTACTGAAAGTCTCTACTACAACTTGTTGATATACCTTCTTGCTTTCTTCTATCTTCTTCAATATCTCACTATTTTCCGCTTTCTCTAACCAACCTTCTTTTTCTCCTCTTGCTACTATTAACATATCTTTTATTCCGTTCAATATCGCTATCTCTGTTCTTACCATCTCTATACTCATTTCGCCTTCTTTTCCTAATTTCATTGCTTCATTTATCTTTGTCATTGCTGCTTCTATTATTTCTTTTTCACTTGCTCCTTGTTTTACGCCAAGATATTCTTGTAATTTATTTACATCTTTACCAAATATATCTACTATGTAATTCAAAACTTTACTATCTTCACCGGCTTTCGTTATTCCGAAAATCTTCTCTACCATCATCTTCTCTGCTTCTCTTATTTGTTCACTCTTCAATTTGTCTGCATTCGATTCCATAAAGTCTTTATTTACTATCAATATTCCGCTGTACCCCAATTTCTCGAATTCTTCTTTACTTACTGTTCTTACTTTTCCTTTATCTCCTACTTCTCTATAACTTATGCTATCAATATTTATATCTGTTATCGCTACGGCATGTCCGCTGCTTAAATATGCTATTATTCCTTTTGCTTTTCCCAGTTGTAAGCTCGTTATATCTTGTTCTAATAACATTTCGCCGTTTACTAATGACATTAATGTTTCTAATCCTACTGAATTCTTCTTACCGGCTACCTTTAATCCGTCTATGTCTTTTTCTTCTGTCATCTCAGATACCATCTTAACAGATATATCTACAACTTTTCCTATATCTACTATTCCTATTCCAGCTGCATTTGCCGCAAATACTCCGCAATTATTCAACAGCATATTTTGTACTTTGTTCTTGCTCATCTTTATTACTTTTCCTCTGTTCACTCTTTCTGTTATCGGTTTCAACGATGCTTTTATTACTCCTTCCAAATCTCCTTGTCTTATCTCTGTTTCAGGCGAACTTAAATATTTACTTATTGCTTTATCTATTTCTTCTTTTGAAACTTTGCTCATTTTCATTATATCTTTCACTGTTAAACTATCTATATAATCATTTGTCGTTTCTTCCG
>JAFXOB010000021.1 GCA_017529005.1 Elusimicrobiota bacterium | reverse complement strand
GAATTTCTTTGAATTTCTACAAATATAAGATTTAATATTTTAGGAAAACTTATATTTAACGGTTCCTGTGTTAACGGTTCCAGGTTTATTGTATTTTTTAAAATATTTGAATAATACATTACATTATCAATATAAATTTGTTTTGCTTGTTCTACCGGTTGAGTTATCTTAGGTGTAATTATTACATAAGAAATTTTTTGTTGTTCAAATATTCTTTCCAACCCTCTTGTATGGAAACCGCCTGTAACAACCAACTTTATTTTTTTGTTGTTAAGATTTGATTTTATATGTTTAATCGCCGCATCCGTATCGTTAATAAAAGTTTTATTATTTTCATTCTTTTTAGATATTAAACAATCTGCAAAAATATTATCTCTTGTTATATTATTTTTATGATATTTAGATAACAATTTTTGATACTGATCCAAATTATTTATGATGTTTTCGGAAAAATATGAAGGCCATACAGTTTTAAACAAAGCATAATTTTTTTCAAATTTATAATATTCATCTGCAGAAATGTCTGCAGTAAAATATTGTCTTATAGTACGAACAAAATCGGACAAGAACGAAACTTCTTTTTCGTACTTTGTTCTTCCTGCTTTAACATACAATTCATTAATAAAACTTTCTTCTTCTTGAACCAACTTTATAGGGTTAATATTTTGATTAAAATCCAAATATGTTAAGAAATTTCTTAAATTTTCCAACTTCAATTTTATTGTTATTTCATATTGTTTATCCAACATAATCAAATCAGCAGAAATATCATCCAAATTATTAAAATTATTACTTTTTTTCAAAAGTTGTGTATATTGTTGGTAAGGCAATATATTTTTTAATTCCGATACAAATTTTGTAAATTCATGAATCACTTTTTTGTTGTTAACATAGTGATTGTTTTCCAACAAAGACATATATATTTTAATATTCGGATACTTATTCATGGATAAGTTAAAGCCATCTGCAAGAAGTTTTAATTGACTATAATAATGTTTAGCATCAATATCTTTCTGCTTAAACGATTTTATTAACTTTTCCAATTTTCTTGCTTGTCTGCTGGAATAATCTCTTTTTATTTTGCTTATCTCTTTTTCCATTTGAGCACAAATTGCATCTATTTCAGGTTGTAACGATAATATGGAACCTAACAACTTAATATTTTCTTTATAAAGATCTTCTTGTTCTATACCCAAAACAAAATTCTTTTTATTGTTTATAATTGAGTAATATTCCGTTCCGCTAAGCTTTCCGGAATCTATTAACCCTTCCAACACTTTTGTTCCATTTTTGTTATTGTTAAACGAAGAAAGCCAAGATGTATCTACCGCTTTAAATGCGCCTTCCAAATACACATTGTTTAATTTATAACTGTTATCTATGTAACCTATTATAGATGCAATTTTTCTTTGTGTTTCGGCATGACAATGTAAATCTTGTATATTAATAATAATATCATCACTGTCAAAATATTTTGCGGATGTTATCTTACCAAGCGACGTAGGTATTATAGGTGTATCAAAATGTATGGTATTTATTGCAGGCATACTTGAACCTACGGAAGCAAAAGCAGAATTTCCAATTACACCCGTAAAAATAAAAGTTATTGCAGTAAAAACAGCAACAAATTTTTTAAAATTAAGTTTATTAAGAAGTTTTTTCATAATCTTCTCCAAAAGAAAAATCCTGCTTTTATATATACATAAAAGCAGGATTTTTTCTATTTATATTAAAATTTAAAATAACATCATATAATTTTCTTATCGACGCAAAAAACAAAAATATCATAAAAACACAAACTATATCTTTATAAAAATTACAAAAACTGTTAAATAAACAGCCGTAATCATACAACAAGATGTTATATCCGAACAAAACAGAATTTTGTATATTTTGTACTTTTGAAAACTCGCTTTGTATTTGTAAAGAAGTAATAATAAAATCGTTACTTTTGCAGGGAATAGTTTTGTTTTCTTCATTATTGGATTTTGATTGTTTTGCGGTATTATCTGTTACTATTTTTGATGTTAACGAAAAATTTATTTTCTCTATTGTGTTAGAAACAAAGAATACTGCAGAAAAAACATCTTTTTGAATACTTGAAAATTTTGATAAATCATTAGAATCTATATTTATAGATATAGACGAAAAAACGCAATTAAAAATTATAAAGCAAGACAAACTAAATGCAATAACTTTTAATAGCATTTTAGATAAAACAAAAATATTGATGTTTTCTAATGCTTTTATCATAATAACACCTAAAACAAGTATAGGCCATTTTAGTATTTTGTCAATAGTTTTATATATATAATATATTATATATATAAACCGGCAAAAAAACAACGTATGACATAGAATGTAAAATATATAATTAACGGCAGTTGAAAGGGTGAAAAGCTTAAGGATTTAAGCTTTTCAAAAAAGTTTTCCAAAGAATTTAAGAACATTGAAAAACAGCAAAATTTGTGACGAAATAAAGAAACTCGCAAATGCATACGTTTCAAAAAATGCAAAAATATCAATTGCATTTTTTGACAAGACCTTAAGATTTTGTGTTAGAATGAAGAAACTCAGGAATTTTTACTTAGAAAAAATAATAAAATATCTTAAAAATAACAGTTGGTGTGTGATCGTTCAGGAATAGGAACTTATCCGTCTTCATCAAGATCCACACCAACTAACAGACATAAGCTTGATGGGTTGCAAATACCTGTTTTTTAACAGTGTATGCTAAAAATTGCAAGTACTTAATAAGCTCAGTCTAACCATGGAGATATTTTAATGAAAAAGGGACAAAAGTTCAACAAATTTATTGGTATTGATGTTTCAAAAGACAAGTTGGATATTTATTATTCGTGGAATTACAAAAATGAACAAATAAAGAATAATAAAAGTTCAATAAAAAGTTTTGTTAAGTACCTAAAAGTAGAAAAACAAGATTTATTAGTAGTAATAGATTTAACAGGTGGATATGAAGCAATAGCAGTAAGACATTTTTGTAAAGCAGGATTTAATGTTCATAGAGCAGAAGGAAGAAAAGTAAAGAATTTTATAAGAGCATATGGTGAAAATGCAAAAACAGATAAAATAGATGCTTTTATGCTAACGGAATATGCTAAATCTTTTCAAAATAGACTAAAGCTATATAAATACAATGAAAAAGAAGAACAAGAAACAAATTTAGCAAATATAGTAAGAAGATTATCAGATATAGAAGATATATTACAAAAAGAGAAAAACAGACTTAAATCACCAAATAATGATGTAATAGTACAATCCATACAACAGATGATAAAAATATTAAGCAAACAAAAAGAACAAATAGAAAAACAAATACAACAAGAAATAGATAAAGATGAACAATTAAAAGGGAAACAACAAGCAATAATAGCACAAAAAGGAATAGGAATAAAAACATCAATGCTATTATTATCATTATTACCTGAATTAGGAAAATTGAATAGAAGAGAAATCGCAGCATTATCAGGAGTAGCCCCGTATCCAAATGATAGTGGAACAATACATGGAAGGAGAAATACAAAAACAGGAAGAAAACAAGTTAAAAGAGCATTGTTTATATGTGCATTAGTAGCAATCAAATATGACATAAAAATAAAAACTTTTTATGAAAAATTGATAAATAATGGAAAATTAAAAATTGTTGCTGTTGTTGCTTGTATGAGAAAATTATTAGTTGTTTTGAATGCGAGATGCAAAGCTTTTTATAATAATTCAACTTTCATTGAATATTAATTTACATTTACCAAACACTTTTTAAAAGTGTTTGGTAATGTAAAATTTAATTGTATTTTTATTATCTTTTTAAGTGGGTTGATGAAGTGTATATGGATCCCGTAAGGGCATACTCGATTTCCTGAGTTTCAATATTATAACCAAAATATTAAGGTCGTTATAAAATGTTAGTCTGCAAAAAGGGCAGTAGATAAGTATCTATCCCCCGTATCCGGCAAAAGCACTACAATATTCTTCCCCTTATTTTCCGGTCTTTTTGCAAGCTGTATACCTGCCCAAAGAGCAGCACCTGAAGATATACCTACAAGTACTCCTTCTTTTTTGCCGATAAGTTTTCCTGTTATAAATGCATCTTCATTTTTAACAGGTATAATTTCGTCATATATTTTTGTGTTTAAAACATCCGGAACAAAACCTGCACCGATACCTTGAATTTTGTGTGCACCTGCTACACCGGTAGATAATACTGCCGATGTTGCCGGTTCAACTGCTACAACTTTTATATTAGGATTTTTAGATTTTAAAAATTCACCTACACCTGTAATTGTTCCGCCTGTTCCTACACCTGCAACAAATATATCTACTTTACCATCCGTATCTTCCCATATTTCAGGACCTGTTGTATCTCTGTGTATTTTAGGGTTTGCAGGATTTACAAATTGTCCCGGAATAAAACTGTTAGGTGTTTGTTGTGCAAGTTCTGCTGCTTTTGCTATAGCACCTTTCATACCTTTTGCACCTTCGGTTAAAACAAGTTCTGCACCGTATGCTTTCATCAATTGTCTTCTTTCTACAGACATCGTTTCAGGCATTACGATAATAATTCTGTATCCTTTTGCTGCTGCAACCGAAGCAAGACCTATACCTGTGTTTCCGCTGGTAGGTTCAATAATTACCGAGCCCGGCTTTAACAAACCTTTTTTTTCTGCATCTTCTACCATTGCTTTAGCAATTCTGTCTTTAACAGAACCTGCAGGATTAAAATATTCCAACTTTGCAATTATTTTTGCTTGTAAATTTTCTGCCTTTTCTATGTGTGTTAACTCCAATAAAGGTGTTTTTCCAATCAATTGATCTGCTGCTGTATATACTTTTGACATTTTTTTCTCCTCTCTTTTTTATAACGATTTACAACTTTGAACTGCGACTTTATATTTTGCTTCCTTATGTACCATGTCGCTCCCGCTTTTTTTAGTACACTGCGGTCGCAAAATACTTCGTCTCGTTTTAAATTTGTAAATCTAACAATGTAAAATTCACTTTGTGAATTTTGTTATTTTTATAGATTCTGAATCAAGTTCAGAATGACAACTTTTCTTTTATTACTTCATTTTTATATTTTTACTTCTATTCTTCTACTTCTGACATTCTACGGTTGGACAACTTGAGCAACCATCGTTGCTGCAGTTATCACTGCTACAGCTGCAACATCGTGCATAACTTAATGTTACAACCGTTATTAAAATTAAAATACTCAACAATATTTTTTTCATATATACCTCTGTTATTTTATCATTTTTTTAGAGACTTTAAGATTTTAGGTTAGAATGAAGCAACTAACGAATGAAGTGTACTTGGATCCCGTAAGTGTGTACTCGATTGAGTTAGTTGCAACATTATAACCAAAATATTAAAGCCGATATAAAGTTGTTTCTTTGCTTTATTTTACTGCTTCAAATCCCTGCCTTAAATCTTCAATAATATCGTCTATATGTTCGGTACCTATTGAAAGTCTGACAGTTGTAGGTGTTATTCCGCTGCTTAACAACTCTTGTTCAGAAAGTTGAGAATGAGTTGTTGATGCAGGATGTATTACCAAACTTTTAACATCTGCAACATTTGCAAGAAGTGAGAAAAGTTTTAAACTTTCCGTAAATTTCTTTGCAGTTTCTGCAGTTCCTTTAATTTCAAATGTAAATATTGAGGCAGCACCTTTCGGGAAATATTTATCATATAATTCTTTTTGTTTTCCGGTTGCCAAAGACGGATGATTAACTTTTGCAACTTGCGGATGATTCTTTAAAAATTCTACCACTTTAAGTGCATTTGATACATGTCTTTCTACTCTTAAAGATAATGTTTCAAGACCTTGCAACAACAAGAAAGAGTTAAACGGTGATATTGCTGCACCCTGATCTCTTAACAAAGTTGTTCTTATTTTAATAATGTATGCTAAATTGCCTACTGCCTGTGTAAATACTACCCCATGATATGATGGATTAGGTTTTGAAAGGCCCGGAAACTTATCGTTTTGTGCCCAATCAAATTTTCCGGCATCTACGATAACTCCCCCCATTACGGAACCGTGTCCACCGATAAATTTTGTTGCAGAATGCACTACAATATCTACACCATGTTCAATAGGTCTTAATAAATAAGGTGTAGCAAATGTACTGTCTACTATAAAAGGTATTCCGTGTTTATGTGCAATTTTTGATATTGCATCCAAATCTATAACATCGGAATTAGGATTTCCTAAAGTTTCCGCATAAAGAAGTTTTGTATTTTCTTTTATTGCTTTTTCAAAATTTTCCGGATTTGACGGATCAACAAAAGTCGTTGATATTCCTTGTTCTCTCAAAGTATTTGCAAACAAGTTATATGTTCCACCATAAAGGTTTGTGGAAGATACTATATGGTCACCTGCCGTTGCAATGTTTTGAACTGCATAAGTTATTGCTGATGCTCCTGATGCTGTTGTAAGTGCTGCAGCTCCGCCTTCAAGTGCTGCAATTCTTTTTTCAAGAACATCTGAAGTTGGGTTCATCAATCTTGTATAAATGTTTCCGCCTTGAGTTAATCCGAATCTGCCTGCTGCCGTTGCAGAATCTTTAAAAACATAAGATGTTGTTGCATAAATAGGTACTGCTCTAGAATCTGTTGCCGAATCCGGTGTTTCTTGTCCTACATGTACTTGTAATGTTTCAAATTTATATTTATTAGACATTTTAATCTCCTATTATAATGATCGAAAGTTTTTAGTTTCACATTTGAATTTTCAAGTTTTATATTTTCTACATTTTTATACATTGCAACTTAAAAATTTTTCGTTTAACAAAAAAACAGCCCGATCCATAAAAAATCATCTTTGACAATTTTTTATCGAATTTTTATTTTTTATTATTTTTTTATTTCTAAGATCTTTACTTTCTAACTACTATTTTCTAACTACTACTTCTTTGCTACCTACACATTCGCTCATAAAACAAATCACATTCTTTAATACAACATCGTGGAATGATTTTATTTTGACTATCTATTATTATTTGTTTATCTTTTAAATTCATATTTTTAACCCTTTATATACATATCAAATAATTTATTTTT
>JAFXOB010000168.1 GCA_017529005.1 Elusimicrobiota bacterium | reverse complement strand
GAAAGGATGACAATTTGAACATATTTCCAATTTTATTACCGGCTTTGTTGATCTTGTTTTAAATGTATAACCACAAGCACATGTTACTGTTGATTCTACATATTTTGGATGAATTCCTTCTTTCATTTTCTTTAATACTCCCCTATTTGTAAAATTTTATCTATTTATTATGCATTTTTATTAAATTTTAGTCAAGCGAAAAATTTGATTTATAAAATTTTTATATTATCTCATCAAAGCTTCAAATCTTCAGTTGTTGCCGTTTCAATTTATAATCCAATACCCTATAATCTATTTTTTCCCGCAGGCCGGGCAATCTTTATCCGGCGGTGGTAACTTTATTTTTCTGAATTCACAAGTTAATGCATTGTAAGTAAGCAATTGTCCCGTAAGAAGTTCACCAATATTTAAAATATATTTTATTGCTTCAGTTGCTTGTAAAGTTCCTATTGTACCTACTGCAGCACCCAATACGCCGTCTTTACTGCAGGAAGAAACACAATCTTGTTTTGGCGGTTCTTTAAATATACATCTGTAGCAACATCCTTTGTTTGGAACATAAGTCATAAGTTGTCCTTGAAAACCTACGATTCCCGCATGAGAAAACGGTTTTTTAGCCGTAACACAAGCATCATTTATTAAAAATTTTGTTTCAAAATTATCTGTTGCATCTATAACAAAATCATATTGTGAAACAATTTCTGAAATATTTACAGATGATATTTCATTATAAATGTTTATTTTTATATCGAGATTTAATTCTTTTATTGTTTGTTTAGCTGATTCTGTTTTGAGTAATCCTACTCTGTTTGTGTTATGTATTATCTGACGATTAAGATTTGAAAGTTCTACTTTATCTTTATCCGCTATACCTATTGTTCCTACACCTGCTGCAGCCAAATATAGTGTTGCTGCGGAAGATAATCCGCCTGCACCTATAATAAGAATTTTAGAGGACAACAATTTTTGTTGTCCTCTTATTCCAACTTCTTTTAACAATATGTTTCTTGAATATCTTTCAAGTTGTTCGTTTATCATTTCTATTTTTTATTTCTGTTTTTTGCAGCTAAAACAAAACCTTGGAATATAGGATGCGGTTTTGTAGGTCTTGCACCGAATTCAGGGTGAAACTGAACTGCTATATAGAAAGGATGATTTTTTATTTCAACTATTTCAGGTAATATTCCTTTATGGTAACCGGAAACATCAAACCCTACTTTTTTGAACATATCAATATATTTCGGGTTCATTTCATATCTGTGTCTGTGTCTTTCTACGATTTTATCTTTCTTGTAAAGTTGATGAGCCAATGAACCTTTTACCAAGTCAGACTCATAGTTTCCCAATCTCATCGTTCCGCCTAAATATTTTACGTCTTTTTGTTCATCCAACATTTCTATTACAGGATATATCGTTTTAGGATCAATTTCTGTGGAATTTGCATTTTTAAATTTTAATAAATGTCTTGCAGCTTCTATTACACAACATTGCATACCTAAACATATTCCGAAGAAAGGAACTTTGTTTTCTCTTGCGAATTTTATTGCGGCAATTTTGCCTTCAATTCCTCTCATACCGAATCCGCCGGGAACAAGTATTCCGTCCAAAGCTTTTAGTCTTTTTATTAAATTTTTATCTTCGGAAGAAATATATTGAATATCCAAATTGACTTTTGCTTCCATAGCTGATATTTTTAGAGATTCATCTATAGATTTATAAGCATCTTTCAAATCTGCATATTTACCGATAACACCTATTTTTACGGTTTTATAATGTTTTGTATCCTGCTTAACATATTTAAACCATTTATTGCTGAATTTTATTTTACTTTTTAAATTAAGTCTTTTTAAAATAAAAGCATCTACACCCTGTTCGTGTAATGATTCCGGAACATGATAAATTGAAGAACATGTTCTTGCTTCAACTACAGCTTCTTTAGGAACGTTACAGAATAATGAAATTTTACCTTTCATTGACTCGTTGATAGGATATTGTGTTCTGCAGATAATCATATCGGGGATAATACCGACTTCTCTTAATTTGTTTACCGAATGTTGAGTAGGTTTTGTTTTAAGTTCTTTTGCGCCTTCAATATATGGAACAAATGTTAAATGAATGCTCATTATATCTTCTCTTTTTTGTTCCAACATAAATTGTCTTGTTGCTTCAATAAAAGGAAGACCTTCTATATCTCCTATTGTTCCGCCTATTTCTATTATTGTTATATCTGCCTGTTTATCAAAAGCGACAAATCTTTTCTTTATTTCATTTGTAATATGAGGAATTACCTGAACGGTTCCGCCGTTATATTCCCCTTTTCTTTCTTTATTTATAACAGTTTGATAAATATCTCCGGAAGTATTTGTATTAGCTTTTTTTGTTACAATATCCAAGAATCTTTCGTAAGTGCCTAAATCCAAATCCGCTTCCGCACCATCTGCGGTAACATAAACTTCCCCGTGTTGAAAAGGATTCATCGGTCCCGGATCAACATTTATGTAAGGATCCATTTTTATCATATTTACTTTGTATCCGTGCAATTGTAAAAGTCTTCCTATACTTGCACCGGTTATACCTTTCCCTAAAGAACTTACTACTCCACCCGTCATAAAAATATACTTCATAATATTTATTTCTCCTTATAAAAGAGAAAAAG
>JAFXOB010000167.1 GCA_017529005.1 Elusimicrobiota bacterium | reverse complement strand
AGATATCTCACAATCAAACGATATGTATGTTGTGTCTTCAATTGCAGATGCAATATATTTAAATCCGATTTTAGCTACAGATTCTGCATCATCCGCAGTTAATTCTTATATATATAACGGACTTTTGAAGTATGACAAAAATTTAAATTTGGTTAGCGATTTGGCAGAAAGTTATCAGGTTTCAAATAACGGTTTAGAAATAAAGTTTAACTTAAAGAAAAATATATTGTGGCATGACGGAGAGCCTTTTACAGTAAAAGATGTAAAATTTACTTTTGATAAATTAATAGATCCCAATACAAGAACACCTTTTTCTTCCGACTATTTAATGGTAAAAGAGTTTAAAATAATAGACGATTATTCTTTTGTTGTTATTTATGAACAACCTTTTGCACCGATTCTTGAAAGCTGGGCAATTGGCATAATACCGGAACATGTTTTTAGAAATGAAGATATAAATACATCAGCATATAACAGAAAACCGATAGGAACAGGCCAATATATATTTAAAAAATGGGTTACCGATCAGAAAATAGTTTTGGAAGCTAATCCTAATTATTATGAAGGAATGCCAAAAATAAAAGTTTGTTTGTTTAGAGTAATACCGGATCAATCAGTTCAATTTTTAGAACTGAGAACGCAAACTATAGATGAACTTTCTTTAACACCGGACCAATGGAATGCTTATGATTCTTTTTTTAAAAATTATAAGAAATATCGTTATCCTGCATTTGGTTTTACTTTTTTAGGCTTTAATTTAGAAAAACAACCTTATAATAATATTAAGTTTAGGCAGGCAATATCTTATGCAATAGATAAAAAAGATATTATAAACGGTGTGTTGTTTGGTATGGCAGAATCTGCACAGGGAATTTTTCCGCCACAATCATGGGCATATAAAAAAATAGAAGCTTATGAGTATAATCCGCAAAAAGCTTTAGATATTTTATGTTCGATAGGTTTTAGTAAATCTCAAAACGGAGTTTTGCTGTATCAAGGTAAAGATTTTGAAATTACCATAATTACAAATCAAGGGAATAAAATAAGAGAATTAACAGCACAAATAATACAGGAACAATTAAAAAAAATAGGTTTGCAGGTAAATATAAGAATTTTGGAATGGAGTACATTTATAAATCAATATGTTAATAAGAAAAATTTTGATGCTTTGATTTTAGGTTGGAATACCGCTATAGATCCGGATCAATTTTCTTTATGGCATTCTTCACAGTGCGGGCAAGGACAATATAATTTTATGTCTTATAAAAATAAAGAAGTTGATGATTTGTTAATAAAAGCAAGGACTACTTTTGATAAAAACAAAAGAATTGAATGTTATTATAAAATTCAAGATATTATGAAAGAAGATCCACCATGCATATTTTTATATTATCCGGAAAATCTTGTTTGTGTTCACAATAGATTTAAAAATGTGGAACTTGCACCGGCAGGTATAGGTTGGAATTTTTATCAGTGGTATGTTGAGAAAGAAAATATAAAGTATAAAAATATAAATGTTTTAGTTCAATAAGTAAGATATGAAGAAACTGCTTTTAATAATTATTGCATTATTTTTATCAATATATATCTGTGCGGAAACTTCTGTTTCCGTAAGCAGTGATACTGTACAAACTAAAATTTCAAATAATCAAACACAACAAAAAGATGAAAATAATTTAGAAACACAAGTTAAATTATCAACGAATACTGTAAATGTGTCATCAAATTCAAATACAAAAGAAGAGGAATCATCACAAGTAAATAAATCTACGAATACTGTGAATGTTTCTACAAATACCGTATTACAAGTTATAAATTCTACAAGTACGGTAAATGTTTCCACTAATACTCAGAATATAGATATAACGATGCCTCTTAAATATAAAGAAGTAAAAGAGGATAAAAACATTGAAGTATCTTCAACAACTGTTATTCCTGATGAAAATGATTTGGGTACATATTATTCTTCCGGAGCAATTGTTGAAAAGCCTCAAAAGGATTCTAATTATGATTTGAACTTGCCTACAACAACGGCACTTGGTATAGCAGGTGAAAATGTTCTTGATAAATTAAATTTAAATAAATCAACAACAACGGCAACGGATATTAACAAATCCACCGCTCCTGTTAAAACAAGTTCTTCCACCGTTACAAAATCACAGGAACCCAAAAAAGAAAAAGAGAATGTTCCTTTTACAAAAAAAATAACGAATAAATTACCTTTTGATTCTAAATTGCAATTGTCCGGAAGGAAATTGATAGGTGTAAATTATTCCGGAACAATTTACGATAATGAAGAATCCGGTAAAAGAGCAAATTCTTCGGATTTTTCAATGGAACAAGAATTGCAAATGAAAATAAAGGGTAGTGTCGGTGACAGATTGGAATTAAATGTTGATTTTGATGATACACAAGAAGATAAAAAAGATATTTATATACTTTATAAAGGTAAAGGAAATGAATTTGTTCGAGAAGCCGCATTCGGTGATATAAATGTTGATCTTCCGAGTACGGAATTTTCGGGTTATTCAAAGGAATTGTTCGGTGCTAAAGTTGATACTCAATATAAAGGGTTAAAAACAAAAGCATTTTTTTCTAAAACAAAAGGTTATTCCGAAAGTAAACAGTTCAAAGGTAACAGCAAAATGGAGAAAAAAGTTATTGCAGATACTTCATATATAAAATACAAATATTATTCTATTGTTAAAGATACAACAAAAACTATAAAAAATGATACGGCAAAAGTTTATTTGGATAAAATAAAAACTACTGTTAGTGACTATATTGTAATAACGAAAGATACAGACTTATATTACTTGAAAGAAGATCCGAAAACAACAAAATATAACGGAAACTTTATAAAACTTACCGCAGGAACGGATTTTACCATAGATTATAATACCGGAATACTTACATTTAAAAATACTTTATCAAGTGAGTATGTTGTTGCTATTGATTATCAATATACTGATGGTACATGGTTGTCGGATGAAACAGGTGGTAATCCTCAAATAATAAAAGATATAAATAATACCGATTTATTTTCTACCGAAGTTCATACGTTTTATAGTTTAGGTAATTATCAAATTACAAAATATAACGGCAGAGACAATTTTATATTAGAAGTCAGAGATTTAAATGATACTGTTCCTTCGGTAATAGACAATACAGGTGGAACACCTTCTACAAAACCTGTTCCTAAATTTCCCAATATAGATGGATATGATGCAAATATTATCGTCGATTATGACAACGGTGTTTTTAATTTGCAGCCGATAACAGGTAAACCGTTGCATGACGATTTATATACTTCAAATACACATAAATATAATTTTGTTGCACAATACGAATATAAAATTAAAATTTTTAATTTAAGAACCGGTATTGTTCCTATGTCGGAAAAAGTTGTTGCAAACGGTAAAACTTTAAAAATCAATGAAGATTATATGTTGGATTATGATGTAGGTATATTAACAATTTTAAAAGACGAGTTCCTTACTAATGATACTGTTATAGATGTTTCTTATGACTATTCTCCGTTGGGAGGAACATCTGCAGGCTCTACTCTTGTCGGTATACGTTCTCAATATGATTTTACGGATAACATTTCATTAGGTGGAAGTTTTATTTATGAGTTTGCGGCGGAAGATACTAAACTTCCCGATATTTATTCCACACCTTCAAGTACATTGGTTGGAGAAGTTGATGCAAAAGTTAAAGATATAAAAATAACGGATAATTTAAAAGTTTCGGCATCTGCCGAATATGCAACAAGCAAATATATACAAAATACAACAGGTAAAGCAATTATAGAATCTATGGAAAGTGCAAAACAAGAAGATAGTTTTTCTTTAATAGATGATAATTGGTTTTATGCTGCAACACCTAACGATATTTCTGCAGAGTATGATGTTAATGCCGTAACTTGGAGAAATTATGATATAGAAAAAAAAGAAATCTCTCCGAGTTTGGAAATTATTTCCGGTGAAAAACAACAGGTAATGGATATAAACTATAACTTGATTTCTTGTGATTATGCATCAATAGGTCAAAAGGTTTCTGCTGCAGGTTATGATTTTTCAAAAAAATTATATTTGGAAATTTGGATAAAAGTAAACTTTGCACAAGTAAAAGTACGACTTGATTTGGCTTCTGCCATCAGTGAAGATTCTGATCAAAACTATATTTTGGATACCGAAGATAAAAACGGTGACGGAATAATCAGTCCGTGGGAAGATATCGGTAGAGATTTTACAAATAAAACCGCAGCTTACGGAATATCAAAAATAGGAGCAAATAACGGAAAACTTGATACGGAAGATTTGAACGGAAACAATATATTAGACAGATATGAATCGGATATATCAAGTTTTATTCTGGGTGACGGAAATTATGGTGAAGATATTACAAATACTTCTTGGCAAAGAATTCAGATTCCGCTTGATATTACAACAGATGCTGATAAAGAAAAATGGAAAAATATAAGAATTGCAAGGTTGACTGTTAACGGTTCGGGATATGAGGGAAAGTTAACGATAGGTAAAATTTCCGTTGTAGGAAACAAATGGACTAAAGAACAGAGTGATTCTTCAAGCAGCAGTGAAATTTATTCTATAGGCAGGGATAATCCTCAATATGTTTCACTTTTAACAAATTCTTATTACAGAAGTTTATACGATATAGACAGTGATTCAAAAAGAGATGAGCAAGCTTTAGCAATAGATTATAATTCCAATACAAGCGGTGATGAATTTTTTGCTAAAGCAACATATAGTTCCGGTTTTGATATGTCAAATTATGAAAAGTTTAAATTCTTCTTATATATTAAAGAAACAACGGCAATAACTCCTAATGAAAGCTTTTTTATAATGAGAGTCGGTGGAGATGAAAAAAACTATTACCAATATTGTATTCCTATGACCGATGACATGAAAGGAAAATGGAATGTTATAGAGATTAATCAGCCAGGATATGGAGCAAATGCAAGATGGGATGAAAATGATCCTAAAATTACTAAAGTCGGTGAACCGAGCTTACAAAAAATTGCATTTATTGAAACAGGTGTACAAACAAACGGCGAAGATAAAGGTCAAATTTGGATAAATGAGATTCATGTTACCGATGCCAAAAGTAAAGACGGTAATGCCTGGAAAGCAGACTTAAATATCAATTGGGGCGGTAAAGGTGCAATAGGTGCCATAAATGTTGATTTACATAGAAAAAGTATAGATAAAGATTTTGAAACTTTTGCACCGGGAACTTATGACAGGGATTTCTTGGAAGATTCCGCAAACCTTACTTTTAAAGGTGTGGATGTCGCAGGAACACAAGTATTACCTATTAATGCTTCGTTAATAAAAACAAAGACGGTTACACCTCTTGCATTACAAAACACATCAGATCAGGTTTCTGTTTTGGATGAAGGTAAAGTTGTTTCTTATACGGGTAAAGTTAATACCGTATTATCTGCAGGAACGGATTTGCCTAAAATTACTTTAGAATATAACAGACTTATTAAAGATACCGAAAATATAGAAAGACTTGAAGATAAGGAAACAGTTTCTGCAAATATGGTTTATTTAAATCCTATAGATTTTGAATTTCTCCCTACAAGTTTGGTTGGAGATTATAAAATAAGTAATTCGGCATATAAAGTTTATCCTACGGAAAAAATAGAAGATACAAATGCATTTTTGGATTTAGGAACAATGAAAGAATATATGGATGTGAAAGATTTCTTAACATTGGAAAAATCCGAAACATGGGGTTTAAAAGCTCCTTTTTCTTTCTATGATAAAGTTATTTTTTCTCCTGCTTATGTTCTTACAAAAGTTAACGAAAAAAACAAACAATATTTTGAAAATGAAGAAATATTTTATGATAAATCTTTAAATCAGGATATAGGTGCAAGTTTAAACTTTAAAGTAGCAAAATGGTTTCAACCGAACATTATTTACAGCTTAAATACCATAGAAACTTACGATTTGTCTTATAGCAGCAGTACATTAAACAAAGTCTATCCGGGGCAGAAAAAAGCAATAGACAGAGTCGGAACAACGGAATTTACATGGAATTTGCAGGTAAAAGATATCGTTAACAGCAAATATTTAAAAAGTTTAACATTTACAACATCTTACAGAATGCAGGATTCCGACTCTTATAATAATGTAGACAAAGATTTTTCTTCGGTAGGTATAGCTACCGATAAATTGTGGATAAGAGATAATCCTTTGAAAGAAATTCAACCTGTTTATTCAACATCATCTTATACGGTTAAAACAATTTTGAAAAGAGATGACAGAAGAGTTATCGGAAGATATAATCCGTTTGAAGCCTTTGATTTAAAAGGTAAATTATTACCGATAAAAACAATGATTATAAGTTTTTCTTTTACAGACGGTGCAGAAAGTTCTTATAATACGGGAACAACAAAAGATTCTTATACGAAAATTTGGCCGGATGTTCTTATCGGTATGAGCAGATTTGAAAAATTGTTTGGCAGCAGTTGGATGAGTGATACACAATTTGATTTAAAATATAACAAAAAAACTACCGCGGTTGCGGGAGTTTCTTATGGTGACAGTATTATGTTTGGCGGAGATTATAAATTAAAAGTTGTAAAAAAGTATGATTTATTTTTTTCTGCAGATGTAACATCAACCAAAGAGTATGATACTGAACAAGATATTTTAAAACAAGAAGGTCAAATTACAAATTGGGCAATGCAAATTGCAACAACTGTTAAACAATGGAGATTTAGTTTAAGATATGATAATTCCCAAAATTGGACTAAAAATTCTAAAGGTAAACTTGCAACGCAGGTGTTTTCAAATGCCGTAAACGGGCAGGCAACGGCCGACTTATTATTTCCTACGGGAATAAAGCTTCCTTTGTTAGGGAAGATACCGTTGAAAAACAGATTATTGTTTGAATCTAATGTTTTTTATAATACTCAAAGTTCGGCAGTAGATGTTGAAGCTGCAAATTATCAAAATTTCGGACTTAAATTATCTGCAGATTACGAAATATCTAAAAATTTCAGATTTGCTTTAGGAACAAATTTTTCAAGATTTTTATACACTTATGTTTCCGAACAAAATTATACTAATATAGAACTTACAAGTAAGTTAACAATACAATTCTAAAATGAAAAAGATTTTAAATTTTATAATATCAATAATATTCCCAAGAACTTGTTCGTTGTGTGGTAAAACATTATCCTTTTCATCGAAACAAAATATTTGTAATAAATGTTTGGAAAATATTCCTAAATTGGAAGGGTTGGTTTGTCATAAATGTTCGTTGCCGTTACCGGATGGCGGAGCAACTTGTTCGGATTGTAAAAATAATAAAGATATTTATTTTGAAGTTTTAAAGTCACCTTACTTATATTCAACTCAGATGCAAAAGTTGATAAAAAAGTTAAAATATTCAAGAAAAACTTTTTTAGCAAAAGATTTATCCGTAGAGTTGGCAAAGTTTATTTTAAAAGAAAATATTGATAAAAATATAGACTTTGTCGTTCCTGTACCAATGCATTGGTTTAAAAAGTGGAAAAGGGGATATAATCAAGCGGAACTGCTTGCAGAAAATGTTGCTGAACTTATAAATAAGCCTATGTATAATGCTTTAATTAGAACTAAATACACCAAACCGCAATTTAATCTTAAAAAACGAGAAAGACACGAAAATTTGGAAAATATGTTTGTTTTAAATAAAAAATTTATTGATGTTATAAGGGGAAAAAGAATTCTTTTAATAGATGATATTGCTACTACGTGTTCTACAGCTAATCAATGTGCAAAAATTTTAAAATCTTTAAAAATAAAAACCGTTGTTGTAACGTTAGCCAGAGCATAAACTTTTTATTTTTAAATACGGGTGAAACGGTTTTGTCTTTTATCGTTCGTAGTTGTTAAGCTATAAACTCTAAGCTGGTCGTTGCCTTTGTCGTTAAACTAATAACCCAATAACACTATAACCTCATAACCTAAAAATTGCTCTGCAATTTTTTAATAAGCTATAAACTCTAAGCTGGTCGTTAATGCCGTTTTATTGCCTTTTATCTTCTATTTTGATATCATTTTAAGTTGAAATATAAGTTTAATTTTGGAGTATATAAGATGTTAAAGTATGTAGGAAATGATTTGTTTGTAGAAAAAGTTGCTGTATCTAAATTAGCAAAAAAATTTGGAACACCGCTTTATATTTACTCTCAAAAAAAATTGGAAGATAACTTTAATGCATATAAAATAGGTTTTAAAGGTGTTGATACTGTTATTTGTTATGCAATGAAAGCAAATTCAAATCATAGTATATTGAAACTTTTGGCAAAGCTCGGTGCAGGTGCCGATATTGTTTCAGGCGGAGAACTTTACAGAGCATTAAAAGCAGGAATAAAATCTCAAAAGATAGTTTATTCCGGTGTAGGTAAAACAGCACAGGAAATAGAATTTGCATTAAAAAGTAATATTTTAATGTTTAATGCTGAATCATTTGAAGAGGTTGAACAAATAAATAAAATTGCAGGAAAGTTGAAAAAGAAAGCAAGACTTTCTTTTAGAGTAAATCCTAATGTAGATGCCCATACTCATAAATATATAACAACAGGTAAAGAAGGAAATAAATTCGGTATAAGATACGAGGATGCTTTTGATATTTATATGAAAGTATCAAAAATGAAAAATATAGAAATTGTGGGTGTAGATAGTCATATAGGTTCACAAATTTTGGATGTTTCCGCTTTTAAATTGGCAGCAAAAAAAATGTCTGCATTGATAGATAAATTGGAAGCCAACGGACTAAATATAAAATATATTGATATCGGCGGAGGACTTGGAATAAAATACAAATCAACGGATAAACCGCAAAAACCTATAGATTTAAGAAATATAGTTATGCCTGTATATTCAAAATACAAAGGTAAAACAATAATTGTTGAACCGGGAAGAGCAATTGTAGGTGATGCAGGAATATTGGTAGGTGAAGTTGTTTACAGAAAAACTGCAGGAACAAAAAATTTTATAATTACGAATTTAGCAATGACTGATTTGATAAGACCTGCATTATATGAAGCTTATCACAATGTTTTACCTGTAAAAAAATCTTCAAAAAAACAGCAGATTGCAGATATTGTAGGACCTGTATGTGAATCGAGTGATTTTATTGCTAAAGATAGGAAGTTTCCTGTAGTTGAACAAGGTGACTTTATTGCTGTAGAATGTACAGGTGCTTACGGCAGGGCAATGGCAAGTCAATATAATTCAAGACCCAGAGGTGCTGAAGTTTTAGTAAAATGTTCTAAAGTAAAAGTAATAAGAAAAGCAGAAACAGTAGAAGATTTGATGTCTAAAGAAGTAAAGTAAAATGTATAAATATTAAATTTAATGTAGTAAAGGGGTTTTTATGTTTTCAGGTAGTTTTACAGCAATTGTCACACCATTAAAAAATAATAAGGTTGATTTTGATGCATACAAGAAAATAATTGATATGCAGATAGAAGCAGGAATAACAGGTATTGTTCCCTGCGGTTCAACGGGAGAATCTGCAACATTATCTCATGCTGAACATGATGAAGTTATACAAAAAGCGGTAGAGTTTTCTGCAGGAAAGTTAAAAGTTATCGCAGGAACTGGTTCAAACTCTACGGCAGAAGCAATAAGATTATCAAAACATGCACAGGAAGTTGGTTGTGACGGAGTTTTGCTTGTTGCTCCTTACTACAATAAACCTACACAAAAAGGTTTGTATCTTCATTACAAAGAAGTTGCAAATGCAATAAATATTCCTGTTGTGTTATACAACATTCAAGGCAGATCTGCAGTAAATATTGAGCCTAAAACAATAGCACAACTTGCAAAAGATTGTAAAAATATAGTTGCAGTAAAAGAAGCTTCAGGTTCGCTCGATCAAATGTCTCACATAAGAATGTTAGCTCCTGAAATGGATTTAATTTCAGGTGATGATGCTTTGACGGTTCCTATAATGGCTATCGGAGGAACAGGAGTTATTTCCGTATTATCAAACATATGTCCTAAAGTTGTTGCAGATTTGGTTAATGCAATGTTAAAAAAAGATTTGGATAAAGCTAATGAGATAGCTTTCAAATGGTTACCGTTAGTAAAAGCAATGTTTATAGAAACAAATCCTATCCCTGTAAAAGCAGCAATGGCTATGATGGGAATCTGCTCAGATGAAATGAGATTACCTATGTGCTCATTATCGGACGAGCATAAAGAAAGTTTAAGAAAAACATTAAAAAGTTATAACTTAATATAATTTAAACTATAAGCCATAAACTTATAAGCTTTAAGCTGGGTTTATGGCTTTTTTAGGAGAGAAAAATGGCTAATATAATAGTTTGTGGTGCATGTGGCAGAATGGGCAGTGCAATAATAAATATGGCGAAACAAGATAAAGATTTTAATATAGTTGCAGGAACAGAAATTGATTCAAGCCCTGCAATAGGAAGCAAAGATCCTTTAATAGTAAAATCGAGTGATATGGAATCCGTAGTGAATGCAGGGGATGTTATAATAGATTTTACAATAGCATCAAACACGATGAGAAATGTGGAACTTGCTCTTAAGAAAAATGCAAAAATAGTTATAGGAACAACCGGCTTAACTGACGAAAATAAAGAAATATTAAAAAAAGCAGGGGAAAAAATATCAATAGTTTTTGCGCCTAATATGTCTACGGGTATAAATTTGTTACTTGATATAGTTGAAAACATTTCAAAGAAAATTCCAAACTATGATGTTGAAATAGTTGAAATTCATCATAACAAGAAGAAAGATTCTCCTTCGGGAACAGCATTAAGATTAGCAGAAGCTGTTGCTGCAGGACACAATAAGAGTTTAAAAGATGTTGGAGTATATGGAAGATACGGAACACAAACATTAAGAAAACCCGGCGAAATAGGAGTTCATGCAGTAAGATGCGGTGATGTTTGCGGAGATCATAAAGTATATTTTGCAAGCGAAGGGGAAGTAATAGAAATTTCTCATAAAGCAACATCAAGAGCATGTCTTGTAGCAGGAGCATTAAGAGCAGCAAAATGGATTAATGATAAACCTGCCGGTTTTTACGACATGCGAGATGTTTTATCATTAAAATAAAATACAAAATAAAATGTCAGATATCTTGTATTACATCATAATCTATCCGTTACAACTGATAATAGAAATATTGTTTAATGCACTTTATAATTCAGAAGTAAGTATCGGATTAACAATATTTAGTGTAAGTTTATTTGTTAATTTAGGTTCTCTTCCGATGTTTTTATCTGCATATAAACTTCAAAAAAAAGAAAAAGATATTCAAGAAAAGATGGCACCGAAAGTAAAAAGCATAAAAGCGAATTTTAAAGGTGCCGAAAAATTTATGATGCTTTCTACTTATTATAAGCAGAATAAATATCATCCCATAATGTCTTTAAGAATATCATTAAGTTTGTTATTGGAAATACCGTTTTTTATTGCAGCATACTTGTTTTTTTCACAATTAGATATTGTAAACGGTATGAGTTGCTGGTTTATAAAAGATTTGTCTTTGCCGGATAAGTTATTAACGATAAACGGATTAACAATAAATATTTTGCCGATATTAATGACAATATTTAATATTATATCCGGTGAAATATATCTGAAAGGTTGTAAATTTAAAGAAAAACTTCAAATGTATGTTTTAGCAATAATATTTTTGGTTATTCTGTATAATTCACCTTCGGGATTAGTATTATATTGGACTTTTAATAATTTAATATCATTGGTCAGAAATTTAGTAATTAAGTCAAAGAAAATTAAATTCCTGTCATTTGCTTTAATTTTTGTTTTTGCTTTTTGTTTGTTATATAAAGTTGTTATAAATATGAGTCAACCTTTTATGGCTGTGGGCCTTTTTTGTCTTATATTTGTAATACCGTTTTACGTTTGTATAAAAGATATTAATATAAATAAAATAGTAGAGCAGAAAAGTAAAAAAAGTGAAATCGGTCTCTTTGTTTTATCTGTGGTTAATATTTTTGTATTGGTAAGTTTATTAATACCGACAACTATAATTGCATCTGATGTTACGGCATTTTATAATAAAAACTATTCTTATTTTATACTTTTATTTTATATTTCTATAAAATTTTTTGGTATATTTATTTTTTGGCCTGTTATTACTTATTGTTTTCTTTCTAAAAATTTAAAAAAATTTTTGTTATATTTTTCAGTAAATATAAATTTTATATTTATAGTTTCAATGTTTTCTTTTTTTAGTGAAAACCTTAGGTTTTATTTAATATATAACATCTTTTATTATATTCTCGTAGTGTCAATAATATCATTTTTGTTGTATAAAAAATATTTTTCTATATTGATAAAAATAATGACAATAATTATACTTACTATTGTTATATTATCCATATCAAATATTTATAAAATAAATAAAAGTTTTAGCAACAGAATAAACTCTGTACAAAAAAATGAAACAAAAAAAATACATTTGAGTAAAACCGATAAAAATATTCTTGT
>JAFXOB010000166.1 GCA_017529005.1 Elusimicrobiota bacterium | reverse complement strand
TTTGTTTATCCTGTTTATCATCCTGTTTATTATCTTTATCTTGTCCTTTATTATCGTTTTTATTATCTTTATTTTGATCTTGTTTATCTTTGTCCTGATTATTTTTACTATCTTTGTTTTCATCTTGTTTTTGATTGTCTTTTTTATCATCTTGATTATTCTTATTTTTATCCTGATTATCTTTATTTTGATCTTGTTTATCTTTATCCTGATTATTTTTATTATCCTTGTTATCGTTCTTATTATTCTTATTTTGATCTTTATTATTTTTGTTGTTTTTATCATTTTTATTATCTTTATTTTGTTGTTGTTCTTGTTGTAAAAACTCTATATTATGTTTTGCTTGCATATCGGAACTATTTATTTTTAAACATTCTTTATAATAATCTAAAGCCAAATCTCTATCTTGCTTTCTATATGCAGTATTTCCCATATTATATAGCGTTGCGCTTTTTAAACTCATATCTTTCGTATTATTTAAAACTTCTTTATAAGTATCCATGGCTTTATCGTATTCACCTTTTTTGTAATAAGCATTTGCCAAATTATAACTGATCATAGCATCATTATTATTTTTTTCTTTTGCTTTTTCATAATATTCTATTGCTTTATTAAAATTGTTTTTTTGATATTGCTTATTTCCTTTAACCATATCTTCATTTGCATAAGAAAATATAGGAAATAAAAATAATATAAAAATTAATACCAATATTTTTTTCATTTTTTTTCTTCCGGTCTTTTATTATTCCATTCTTCAAATTTTCTGTCTTTTAGTTGTCGGTATAAACAAATAAAACAACAAGAAAATCAATGCTAATATCAAAGGATAATAAAATCTGTCTTCCAAATTATTAAATATATTTGCCGTTCCTTCGACTTTATCAAGTTTATTTAATCTATCAACAAGATTATTCAATGATGAATTTTGATTCATATTATAATATTTACCGCCTGTTGTTAATGCTATTTGTTGTAATGTAGAAGAATCGAGTTTAGTTACAACAGTTTTACCTTTTTCATCTTTTAAATATTCTTTAAATTGTCCATTTTCATATGTAGGTATAGGTTCTCCTTTTTCCGTTCCAATACCTACACAAAATATTTTTGTTTGGCTTTCTTTTGCAAGATTTAACGATTCTTTTAAGTCTCCATCAAAACTTTCTCCGTCAGTAATAATAACAAGAGCTTTGGAATTTGAAGGAACTTTTTTTAAACTCTCACAAGCCAAATCTATTGGTGCGGAAATATTTGTTCCATAAAAAGGAACTGTATCCGTATCTAACATAGATAAAAACATTTCAAAAGCTTTTACATCAGATGTTAAAGGGCATTGCCAATAAGCCTGCCCTGCAAAAGCAATCAAACCTATTCTTTGTCCTTTTAATTTTTCTGACAAATCTTTAAAAACAATTTTTGCTCTTGTAATTCTATCCGGTTTTAGGTCTTGAGCCAACATACTTTTTGATACATCTATGGCAACAACAATATCACTGGATAAAGATTTTGCTTCAACTTGTTTTAATCCCCATTTAGGTCTTGCAAGTGCAACAACAATAAAGAACAAAGCCAAAACAAAACACATATTTTTCAATAACACTTTTTTGAAATCAACATTTACCAATTTATTCCATAAAGAATATTCCGTAAAATTGTTTATAGCTTTTTTAGATAATTTAAATGAAATTAAAAATAATATTACCATAAACAAAACTACAAGTAATAATAATAAATTGTTTATATTTTCAAACATTTTTAAGGTAACCTTTTCAAAATTGTAATCTTTAATAAAAAGCCTAATATTAAAACAATAAAAGCCGGAAATAAAAATTTCATAAATTGTTCATTATAGTTTACCGATTTAGTATGTTCGACGGTAGTTTTTTCAAGTTTATCTATACTTGAAAAAGCCTTATATAAATCTTTTGATGTTTGTGCTGAAAAATATTCTCCATCTGTTTTTGCTGCAATTTCTTTTAAAAGATTTTCATCTAAATCGTTTCCTTGTGCTTGAATTTTTCTTTTCCCCCAAAACATATCTTCTATTTCATAATAATCTCTATCACTGCCGATACCTACCGTATAAACTTTTATATTATTATCTTTTGCAAGCTGTGCAGCTGTCATAGGACTTACTTCACCGGTATTATTTGCGCCATCAGTGAGAAGAACAATAACTTTACTTTTACTATCAACTTTTGAAAGTCTGTTTACTGCCGTTGCAAGCGCACTTCCTATTGCAGTTCCGTCAGCTTTTGTTATTCTCGTGTTTATCAAATCAATAAAATTTACCAAAGCATCTTTATCCAATGTTAAAGGACATTGTGTAAATGCCAAAGAACTAAAAACAACTATCCCCATTCTATCGTTTACTCTTTTTAAAATAAAATCTTTTGCACAATCCTTTGCATTTTGTATTCTCGATATATTTACCGTAGGATCTATTGCTTCCATACTTGTAGATGTATCCATAACAAGCATTATATCTATACCGTTTGCCTGAAATGTTTCATATTTTGATGAACTTTGAGGTCTTGCAAGAGACACTATGAGCAAAAATATTCCCAATAAAACTAAAATATCCGGAATTATTAAAAATTTTGTTCTTAATCCTGTTTTATTATTAAAAAAAGACAAAGAAGAAAACTTTAACAATCTTTTAGAATAATATTTTTCTTTTAAAAAGAGCAATATTAAAATTATAGGAATTAAAGATAATACATAGATATATAAAAATCTCATAATTTTTCTATAAAATCCTTTGCTATATCAAAATCATTTTTTATATCTTCTTGTGTCGGAATTAATTTAGCAAATTTAACAAAGTCACAATTTATTAAGTAATTTTTTAATTCTCTATTTTGTTCCGGTGTAATTTTATTTTTCAACATGGAATAAAGTTCTGTTGTCGTTTTTTCCATACCATCAACAGAATAAGCTCTTGAAATATAAAATCTTATAATGTCCGACAATTTGTCGTAATATTCTTTTATATGCCCTTTTTCTATTAGATTAAGAGTTATTAATTCGTCTAACTGTTTTAATGCATATTCTTTAGGTGGTATTGATTGTATTATTTCTTCTTGTGTAGGTTTCCTGTTTTTTTTCTTTATAAATTTATAAATAAAATAAGAAATCAATATTAAAGCAATTAAAGCTAATATAAAAGGAATATACCATAAAATACCATGATTAAATTTAATAATTCCTTTAATATCTTGAACATCCATCGGTGGTTGTTGTGGATTTAAAACAGATTTTATTTCTATAGGTAAAGCTTTTGTTCTTACGAATTTTTTCTCATCATTATATATATAAGGTATTTCTACGGACAAGAGTTCTATTTTACCGGCTTTATATGCTGATAATATAAAATTAACCGTTCCGTCTTGTGCAGGTTGAACATCCAAAAGCTCAAAGTCGCCAAAATTTAATTCTTTTAACTTTGATATATCCAGTGAATTAACAGTCAAGCCTTCAGCTTTTATATTAAGAACAACTTTATCACCGACCGTGATATTTTCATTCGGCGATAAAGTTTGTTCAAAAGAATATAAGTTAACAACAAAAATCAATAATAATATTATCGATGATACTACTTTACTAAGAAACATTTTACAATTATCAAGCTATTGTATATCAAAAATACCAGGTCTATACATTTTTTGTCTTTCTGCTTTTTCTTTAGCTTTTTCTTTAGCTTTTTCTTCTTTTGCTATTCTTTCCCTTTCTGCTTTCTCAGCTTTCAATTTATCTGCTTGAGCTTTAGCTTCTGCTTTGGCTTTTAGTTCTGCTGCTTTAGCTTCCGCCTCTGCTTTAGCTTTTTCTTCTTTTGCTATTCTTTCCTGCTCCGCCTTCTCAGCTTTTAATTTATCTGCTTGGGCTTTGGCTTCTTCTTTAGCTTTTAGTTCTGCT
>JAFXOB010000020.1 GCA_017529005.1 Elusimicrobiota bacterium | reverse complement strand
TCTATATGTTTAACGTATGTAACATTATGAAGTTTTCTTAACTGACTGATAAGTTGATCTTTATCGTTATCGTCTCCTCTAAGAGTTATTGTTATTCTTGAAAAAGCAGGATCCTCTGTTTCACCTACAGTTAAAGAATCTATATTAAAACCTTTTCTCATAAAAAGGCCTGCAACTCTTGTTAATACGCCATATTTATTTTCTACTAAAGCGGCAATTACAAATCTTTTCATTTTGTTGCCTCCTCTTTAGATGTGATTATGTCTTCTATAGAACCGCCGGGCGGAAGCATAGGAAGAACAAACTCATCCATATCAATTATTGTATCTATAATATAAGGTACATTTGCTTTATATGCATTACTAAACGCTTTTTCAAATTCTTGCGATGTTGTTACTCTTTCCCCTTTAAGACCGAAAGCATCTGCAAGTTTAACAAAATCTGTTTTTCTTCCTAAAACAGTATTGGAATATCTTTTACCGTAAAACAATGTTTGCCATTGTCTTACCATACCTAAAACACCATTATTTATAATAACAATTATAACCGGAACATTATAAGTAACTGCAGTCGCAAGTTCGTTCAAGTTCATACCGAAACTTCCGTCACCTGTAACCAAAACTGTTTTATGTTTATTTCCTACTGAAGCACCTATAGCAGCACCTAACCCGTACCCCATAGTTCCAAGCCCGCCGCTTGATACAAATTTCCTAGGTTTATCAAAATTTGTAAATTGTGCAGTCCACATTTGATGTTGACCTACATCTGTAGCAACAACTGTATCTTTATCTTTAATTTTGTTTATTATGTCAAAAACCTGTTTAGGACTTATCTTATTATCTTTAACAACATTAACCTTTTTAGAAATTTCTTTACTTTTTGCTTTCAAATCATCTACCATTTTTTTCCATTCTTTTCTTTTTTGTTCTTTACATTTTTCAATTATTTTTGAAAGAGTATAAGAAACATCACCTACAATTCCAATATCTGCTTTAATGTTTTTGTTAATTTCCGAAATATCCGTATCAAGTTGTATAACTTTTGCATTCTTAGAATATTTTTTTACGTTTCCGGTAGCTCTGTCGCTAAACCTTACACCAATACCAATTACAAGGTCTGCTTCTTTGTTTGCCATTGAAGATTCATATTGCCCGTGCATACCTTGCATACCTAAAAATCTTTCATAAGAATTTTCTATCGCGGAAAGGCCCATAAGCGTACAACCTATATAACCATCAATTTTTTCAGCAAGTTTTTTTACTTCTTTACTTAAACCTGCTGTTATTACGCCACCACCTATATAAATATAAGGTTTTTGTGCTTTATTTATTAGATCAACTGCCATTTCTATTTCTTTATCACCTACTTTTTTCTGTGGATAAGGTTCGATTACACCTTCGCACTCAAAATCATATTCCGCTATTTGAACATCTTTAGGAATATCTATTAATACAGGTCCGGGTCTTCCGGATTTTGCAATTTGAAAAGCTTCTCTTATTGTATCAGCAAGATCTTTTACATTACTTACAAAATAGTTGTGTTTTGTTATAGGTAATGTAACACCGGTAATATTTATTTCCTGAAAACTATCTTTACCTATTAATGATGTAGGAACATTTCCTGTAATTGCAACCATAGGTATAGAATCAAGCATTGCTGTTGCAATTCCTGTAACCAAGTTTGTTGCTCCGGGTCCTGATGTTGCAATAACAACACCTACTTTACCGGTAGCTCTTGCATAACCGTCTGCAGCATGTGCAGCACCTTGCTCATGTGCAGCAAGATAATGGTTAATTCTATCGCTTGCTTTATATAATTCATCATATATGTTTAACACTTGTCCACCGGGATAACCGAAAACATCTGTTACACCTTGTTCTATAAGTGTTTCAATAACAATTCTTGAGCCCGGCATCTTTTGTTTTGCCATAATAACTCTACCCCCACACAACTTTTACAAATCTATAAAAATAAAAAAACTTTCATCCCTACTGTTATATAAATAACTTAAAGAGACGAAAGCACTAAATTGTTAAAGTAAAAAAATCTTTCGCGGTACCACTCTTTTTTATTCTACTTTATTATAGAATACTCTCTTTCTCTTTTACGGGAGAATCCGTCTGTTTCTACTTTCGTTTTTAAAACGATTTCTTACAGCTGCTCCGCGACTACTTCGACATTTTGTTACCGATGACTTGCACCATCCGTCATCTCTCTTAATGTAACCGAAACATCTACTATTTCGCATCAACGCATTTAGTATCAAGAATTATACCTTTACAAACTTCATTTGTCAATTTATATTTTATTGAAAAAAACAAAGACTTTTCATATAATCTATATGATTATGTATAGTCTTTATCAGTTTTTTATATACTTATCATCTTTTTTCATATTTTTGTTTTCTGTTTTTGTTTTCTACAAAAATAAAAAAACATCTAATTCTTATTATTTCGGACTTTTATGTTTTTCCTTTTTGCTATGGTTAATACCCTATGCGATTATTTATTCGGCAAAAAATGAAAAACTTATGTATATTTTGTCTCATTTTGGTTTTATAGGAATTGTTCTAATCCCTTTTTTTTCATTACTGTTTTTATTTGATTTTACTAAAATAAAAATAAATAAATTTAT
>JAFXOB010000165.1 GCA_017529005.1 Elusimicrobiota bacterium | reverse complement strand
GGAATAAAAGAAAATATGTTTAAAGATACTGATTTTCATGTTCATGTTCCTGAAGGTGCAGTTCCTAAAGATGGACCAAGTGCAGGTCTTGCTATGGCAACGGCTTTGGCATCCGTATGTATGAATAAACCTGTTAGAAAAAAACTTGCTATGACAGGTGAAATTACATTGAGAGGTAGAGCATTAGCTATAGGAGGTCTTAAAGAAAAAGTATTAGCTGCATACAGGGAAGGAATAGATATGGTTTTGTTCCCTGAAGCAAACAAAAAAGATTTGGTTGATATACCGGAAAATGTGAAAAAGAAAATAAAAATGATTCCTGTTAAACATATGGATGAAGTAATTAAATATGCTTTTGACAAAAAAATAAAATAATATAGAGGGAGTGTAGCAAAAATGTACAAAATTTTGATGACTTATGACAGCCAGGAAGGATTAGATCAATTATTGAATCATCCTGAATTTAAAGTTGAGGTTTGTGCAAAACCTTCACCTGAAAAATTTAAAGAAGTGATAAAAGATTATGACGGTCTTATAATCCGTTCCGAAGTTAAGGTTACCGAAGAAATAATAGAAGCTGCTCAAAAATTAAAGTTTATCGGTAGAGCAGGAACAGGTGTTGATAATGTAGATAAAAAAGCTGCAACACAAAAAGGTATAGTTGTATCAAATGTTCCCGGAGGAAATACAATATCGGTTGCAGAACATACAATAGGTCTTATTCTTTCAATGGCAAGAAATATTCCTGCCGCAGTTACCTCGATGCAGTCTCAGAAATGGGAAAAGAAAAAATTTATGGGTAACGAAATATTCGGTAAAACACTTGGTTTAATCGGTCTCGGAAGAATAGGAAACGAAGTTGCAAAAAGACTTTTGTCTTTCGGTATGAAAGTTGTTGCTTATGATCCGTTTGCAAATGCGGAAGTTGCAAAAAATAACGGTATAGAATTAACAACATTGGATGAAGTATTTAAACAAGCGGATTATTTATCAATTCATTCACCTTTAACTGACGATACAAGAGGAATGATAAACAAAGAAAATATTGCAAAAATGAAAGATGGTGTAAGAATTATCAATTGTGCAAGAGGTGCAATAATTAACGATGCAGATTTAATTGAAGCAGTTAAATCCGGTAAAGTTGCAAATGCAGCACTTGATGTATTTGTTAAAGAACCGCCTGTAGATTGGTCAATTCAAACGACACCAAATATTATAACAACTCCTCACTTGGCAGCATCAACAGAAGAAGCACAAGTTAAAATTGCTATAGAAATGGCAAGTGTAGTTATAGATTTCTTTACAAAAGGTTTAATAAGAAATGCAGTTAATGTTGCAACTGTAGATTGGGATACACAAAAACAAATGATGCCTTACATTGAACTTGCAGATAAAATCGGTTCTTTCCAAGGTCAAATAATTGAAGGTGGTATCTCTGAAATAGAATTAAGTTATTGCGGTAATGTTTCAGAATTTAAAACTAATCCGTTAACTGTTGCATATCTTAAAGGAATTTTAGGACAAATTTTAGATTTGAAAATTAATTCCGTAAATGCAGTATCTGTTGCAAAAGAAAGAGGAATAAATATAAAAGAAGTTATAGTAAAAGATCTTAAAGATTATACAAACTTAATTCTTGCAAAAGTTAAAACAGATAAAGGGGAATATTCTATTGCCGGAACTTTACTTGATAAGCAACAAAGAATAGTTAATATTAACGGATTAAATGTTGATGTTAAACCTGAAGGGCACAAAATATTTATAAATAATACGGATAAACCCGGAGTTATAGGAACATTAGGAACAATAATAGGTTCTGCTTCAATTAACATTGCAGGTATGAATGTTGGTAGAAAAGAGTCAGGAAAACAAGCTGTAACAGTTTTAGAAATAGATGGTGAAGTTTCCAATGATGTTATATCTAAGATAGCAAAAGTTGAAGGTGTTACAAAAGTTAAGAATGTAGTGCTATAGACGGCTTATCTTTTGAATTTATACTGTGTTGCAGCACGGCTCATTTACCATTAATGTAAACTTTGCCGTGCTGTTGCCTTGTATAAATTCAAAATATTGCACCTTTAAAAAATTATGAAATATAAAATGTCAAAATTTAAAAATTTTATAACCAACCATTTCAATATTACGGCATTTTTGATTTTTGCCGTAGTTGTTTTTTCTTTGTACGGAAAAACACTGTTTTTTGATTGGACATATTATGATGATGATGTTTTAATTCTGGATAAGCAAGAATATTTAAGCTTTTCTAATATAAAGAATATTTTGTTTACCACTGTTTTTGGCCAAGATGGCGATAAATTTTGCAGACCTGTTTTAAATTTAACATTTTTATTTGAAAAATATTTTTACGGAATAAAACCGTTAGGTTATCATTTTACTAATATATTAATACATTTATTTGCTGTATTTTCAATTTTTTTATTTTTAACATTAAGATATGATAAGAAAAAAACTTTAATTTTATGTTTGTTTTTTTTATGTCATCCGGCACTTACACAAGCAGTTGCTTGGGTTCCGGGACGAAATGATTCTTTGCTTACAATATTTTTGGTTTTATCTTGTTATTTTTTTGTAAAATACGTAGATAAAAATAAAAAAACATCTTTGATTTTATATTGTGTTTTTTTTATACTTGCTCTTTTTACAAAAGAGACAGCAATAGTTGTCCCTGTATTTTATTTTATGATTCTTATTTGTAATAAAAAAGGAATTAAACAATATTTATTACATTTTGTAATAATTACATTAATAATATTAATATATTTGTTGTATAGAAATATAGTTTTAAATTATCAAACTTATTCATTAACATTTAAAATTTTAATAATAAATTTTTATAGTTCTTTTCCTACAATAACAAAATATATTGCAAATATCTTTTTCCCTGTAAAATTATCTATATTTCCTACAATGTTGGAAGTAAATTATTTGTTGTGTATAACTTCTGTTCTTGTTTTTGTTTTATTGTTTATAAAATCCAGATCGTATAATTTAAAAATTATTAGCTTTGGTTTCATTTGGTTTTTTTTATTCCTTTTTCCTACTTTTTTAATGCCGAATAATCAAAGCTTTGATCATAGATTATATTTACCTTTAGTTGGAATAATGATTGTTGTTTTAGAGTTTATAAATAAAAATGATAAATTATTTAAAATAAAAAATATTATAATATGTTCGATTATATTTTTATTGTTTTTTACCATAACTTTTTTGTACGAACAAAATTTTAAAAATAAAGAAATTTTTTGGGTAAAAGCTTATACTATATCTCCTAATTCCGATATTGCAAATGCTATGGTTGGCGGTTTGTTATTAGAAAGAGGTCTTTATAATGAATCGGAAGAAAAATATAAAAAAGCCATAGAATTAAGAGAATCTTCAAAACATTATAATAACTTAGCAGCTTTGTATTATAGAACAAAAAGAATAGATGACGCGGAACAATGTTTATTAAAATCCTTGTCTTTAAACAACAAGAATCCGAATGTATATTACAATTTATCATTGATATATAAACTTAAAGGAGAGAATGAAAAAGCACAAGAAATGAAAGATTGGTATATTAAAGTTTTTAATGATACAAATAAAGTTTCTAAAATAGAAGATATAGATTTATAATTATGAAAAAATTGGCATTTTTTATATCTACACTTTTTTATTGCGGATATTTCCCGAAAGCTCCCGGAACATTCGGTTCATTGGTAAGTATTCCCGTAATTTTTATTGTTTGTTATTATTTCGGATTTATCGGATTATTTTTAACGATAATTATAAGCTTTTTTATTGCATTAATGGCAGTGAAAAAAGTTTTGATGTATACTAAACACGATCCGTCTTTTGTTGTGATAGATGAATTTATAGTACAAGCCGTTACATTTTTGTTAATAGCAGATAAATTAAAATATTTTAATGGTATAATATTTTATATTATTGGTTTTATATTATTCAGGATATTTGATGTTACAAAGCCGTTTCCGGTAAGTTATGCGGATAAAAAAATTAACAATGCATTTGGTGTTATCTTAGATGATATTTTTGCGGGAATATATGCTGCAATTATACTTTGGTTGGTAAAATATATTTTTTAAGGGCTTTTTATGAAATTTTCAACAGTATCAATGTTCAGAAAAAATCTGTCGGCAAAAAAAATATGTCCGATATATTTCCTTGCCGGTGAAGAAAATTTTTTATTGGATGATTGTCTTAAAAGAATAGAAAAAATAATCAATATTGATGATTTAAACAGAGAAGTGTTTCAAGCAACGGAAAGTAGCGGAAGAGATATTTTAAATTCCGTAGAAACTTTACCTTTTTTAACAGAAAAAAGGATTGTTGTACTGAAAATGGCAAACAAATTAAAAAATGAAGATTTTAAAATAGTTGAACAAATAATAGAAAACCCGGTAGATACGACTTGTTTTATAATAGTATTTCAAGATAAAGTAAAAAATTCAACCTCAAAACGAAAAGATTTAATAGCAATATGTGAAAAAAGTAATAATTGTTATTGTGTTGACTGTAAGAAACCATATGAAAAAGATGTTAAAGCTTTTATACAGGAAGAGTTTAATAACAGGGGAAAAACTATAGATTTGGATGTTGTTCAACAGATAGTAAACGATACAGGTCTTGACTTGCAAAATGTGTCAAATGAAATAGAAAAAATTTCATTATATTTAGGTAAAGATAAAAAGAATGTAACAGTAGAAGATTTTGTTAAAATAAGCGGATTTACAAAAGAAATAAATATTTTTATGTTAACAAATTCAATAGAAGAAAAAAATTTAAAATATTCCCTGTTTATAATAGAACAAATGTTAAAAACAGGAGAAAAAGCTATAGGTTTGTTATCGGCAATTTCAAATGCTGTTAGAAAAATGCTGATAGCGAAAAGTTTAATGGAAGAAAAAAATTATACTTCTCAAGATGCTTTGAATTACATAAGAGTTTATGCTTATTTTCAATATAAATATTTAAATAATCTGTCAAAATATACATTGTTACATTTAAAGAAATGTTTAAAAGAAATTTTAAAAACAGATGTTGCTTTAAAAACAGGCAAAACAGATGATAAATCCGCCATTGAAAATCTTGTCTTATTTATTTGTAAATAGTATAATATAAAAACATATTTTTTAGGAGATAAAGTGAAAGCTTTTATATTAGCTGCAGGTGTAGGGACAAGGCTTAGACCTTTAACTTATGAATGTCCTAAACCTATGATTCCGTTACTTAATAAACCTGTCATTGAACATACATTAAACAATTTAAAAAAACATAATGTTGATTCTGTTATTATGAATTTGCATACATTACCTGAAAAAATAACAAATTATTTCGGTGATGGTAAAAAGTTTGGAATAAATATTAACTATTCTTTAGAAGAAACTTTATTAGGAACGGCAGGCGGACTAAAAAAATGTAAGAAATTTTTTGATTCAACATTTATAGTTATGTCCGGTGACGGCTTATCTAATATAGATTTGACTACAGCTGTTGAATTCCATAAAAAGAAAAAAGCTCTCGCAACAATGGTTTTAAAAAAAGTTGATATGAAATTTCCTTACGGTATAACTTTGACAGATAGAACTAACAAAATAATTAATTTTGTTGAAAAACCTACATGGGGTTCTGTCTTTTCAGATACGGTTAATACCGGAATTTATATTTTTGAACCTGAAATTTTTAAATATATTCCGGATAACTTTTATGATTTCGGGCATGATTTATGGCCCAAACTTTTGAAATTACAAAAACCGATATATGCTTATTTAATGAATGATTATTGGACGGATATAGGCAATATTGATGAATATAAGCAGGGAATAAAGGATGCTTTATTTAATAAAATTTCTTTAAGTATAAGCGGTAAAAAAATAAAAAATACGGAAGTCGTTGTTGATACGGGTTGTTTAATAGATAGAACCGTTAAATTTATAGGTAAAGCTGTTATTGGAAAGAATTGTAAAATAGGTAAAAATGTTGTTATTGATACAGGAACCGTTATAGGAAATAATGTTCAAATTCAAGATGATGCAATAATAAAAGATTCTATAATTTGGGATAACGTGGTAATAGGAAAACATGCAAGATTATATTCAAGTATAGTAAATATTAAAGTCCCAAATAAATTATCCGTTTATAATGGTTTGTTATTTAATATTATATAAAAATAAATACAGGAGAAAACAGCAATGGTAAAGCAAGAAGAAAAAGGTTGGTTTTTTACTTCAGAATCCGTAACGGAAGGCCATCCTGATAAAGTTTGTGATGTAGTTTCGGACAGTATTTTAGATGCAATTTTAAAACAAGATGATAAAGCAAGAGTAGCTTGTGAAACATTTATTTCTAACGGACTTTTAATTGTAGGCGGGGAAATAACTACAAAAGCACAGATAAATAAAAGAGAAATTATAAAACAAGCCATAAAAAATATTGGTTATACTGACCCTAAATACGGATTTGATTACAAAACTTGTGCAATAATGGATACTATAAATACGCAATCTCCCGACATTGCTCAAGGAGTTGATACAGGCGGAGCCGGAGATCAGGGATTAATGATAGGTTTTGCTTGTAAAGAAACAAAAGAGTTGATGCCTTTACCTATAATGTTGGCACATAAATTGGCATTAAGACTTACGGAAGTCAGAAAGAAAAATATATTGAAATATTTGGGCCCTGATGGAAAATCTCAAGTTACCGTTGAATATAGAAATTGGAAACCTTACAGAGTAGATGCTGTTGTTATTTCTACACAACACACTGCGGAAATTTTAGATAAAACAGGTAAGCAAATTACAAAAAAATCCAAACAGGAAATTTTCGATAAAATAATAAAACCTGTTGTAGGCAAATGGATAGATAAAGATACAAAAATATATATAAATCCTACAGGTAAATTTTTGGTTGGCGGACCTCAGGCAGATACAGGTCTTACAGGCAGAAAAATTATAGTTGATACTTATGGCGGTATGGCTGCACACGGCGGCGGAGCTTTTTCCGGTAAAGATTCAACGAAAGTAGATAGAAGTGCATGCTATATGGCAAGACATATTGCTAAAAATATTGTTGCATCCGGTATTGCGGATAAATGTACCGTTCAACTTGCTTATGCTATAGGTGTTGCAGCACCTGTGTCTGTTATGATAGACACTCATCATTCAGGTAAAATAAAAGGAACATTGTTGGAACCTATAGTTAGAAAATTATTCCCTTTAACACCTAAAGGTATAATAGAATATTTAGACTTAAGAAAACCGGTTTTTGCAAAAACCGCAGCTTACGGCCATTTTGGCAGAGAAGAATTTAAGTGGGAAAAAGTAAATAAAGCTCAGGAAATAAAAACTTTAACTGAAAAAATAATAAAATAGAATTAATTTACAACATAAAAAAACTGCATACAGAGAAATTCTTTGTATGCAGTTTTTTATGTATATAATACAACTAATTATTTATTCCTTTATCATCAAAAGAAATTTTTTCTTTGGGTTTTCCTATAATTGTTAATTCGATGCCTGATGCACCGCCATTACCTGTTGTAATAGCTGTATATCTGGCATTATCACCGGTTTCTTCGTTGGAAATAACAGTAAAAGATGTAAAATATTTATTGGATCTTGCATCAATATCCAGTGTTTCACTGAAATCCGTTGTATCAACCGCAAAATATTTTGTGTTTTCCGCAAAATATGCTCTTTCAGCCAATTGTATTACACCCAATAGAGTTTTACCTTCGGTTGTCATAGCTTTTCTGAAATAACTTCTGTAAATAGGCACCGCAACAATGGATAATATTCCGACAATTATGATTACTATAACTAACTCAACAAGAGTAAATCCTTTCATAGTTTATAAAATCCTTTAATTATATATTTATAATAATTACAAACAAAAAAAGCGATGATTTTTAAAATCATCGCTTTTTTTGTTAATTAAAACAAAGCTAATACTAAGCATTTAAACCTGTATCAGTATACTTAGGTTGTTTTTGTGAACCTGTTTCAACTGAAAGTGCAATACCTGAAGCTCCGCCATTACCTGTTGTAATTGCAGTGTATGTTGCACCTGATCCAGATCCATTTGTAGTGATTGTGAAAGATGTAAAATACTTGTTAGATCTTGCATCAACATCAAGCTCTGTATCATATCCTGTTTCTGTAGTAAGAGGTTTAAATGTAGCATATTCTGCAAAATAAACCTTTTCTGCTGTTTGGATTGTTCCCAACAATGCTTTTCCTTCTGAAGCCATAGCTTTTCTTGTATATCCTCTGTAAATAGGTACAGCTACGATAGACAAGATACCAACGATAACGATTACGATAACCAACTCAACAAGCGTAAAACCTTTTGCTCTCTTCATCCTTTTTCTTCTCCTTTTTTTTCTATTTTTTTTATTTGTTTTCTACTTACGACACTTTTATTATAATCTATTTTTGTTAAAGTGTCAAGTATTTAACTTTTTTATTTTGCTGCTTGTTCAACTGCAACTGCTACTGCAACAGATGCACCTACCATAGGATTATTACCCATACCTATCAACCCCATCATTTCAACGTGTGCAGGTACTGAAGATGAACCTGCAAATTGTGCATCTCCATGCATTCTTCCCATAGTATCTGTCATACCGTAAGAAGCCGGTCCTGCAGCCATATTATCAGGATGTAATGTTCTTCCTGTACCGCCGCCCGAAGCTACCGAGAAATATTTTTTCCCGTTTTCAATTGCCCATTTTTTGTATGTACCTGCAACAGGATGTTGGAATCTTGTAGGGTTTGTAGAATTTCCTGTAATGGAAACATCTACTCCTTCATGTATCATTATTGCAACACCTTCTGAGACATCATCCGCGCCGTAACATTTAACTTTTGCTTTATCTCCGTCCGAGAAAGCTTTTTCGCTTACTATATTTAATTTACCTGTATGATAATCATATTCAGTTTCAACCGCGGTAAAGCCATTGATTCTTGAAATAATATAAGCTGCGTCTTTACCTAAACCGTTAAGAATAACTCTTAAAGGTTCTTTTCTTACTTTATTTGCTGTTCTTGCGATACCTATTGCACCTTCTGCAGCTGCAAAAGATTCATGCCCTGCCAAGAAGCAGAAACATTTTGTTTCTTCCCTGAGTAACATTGCTGCCAAGTTTCCGTGACCTAAACCTACTGCTCTTTGATCTGCAACCGATCCGGGTATGCAAAATGCTTGAAGACCGATACCTATTAATTCTGCAGCTTTAGATGCTGTTTTTGCACCTTCTTTTATTGCTATTGCTGCACCTAAAGTGTATGCCCAAACAGCATTTTCAAATGCTATTTGTTGAACACCTTTAACTATGGCTTCAACATCTATACCTTTTGAAGTGCAAATTGATTTTGCATCTTCCAAATCTTTTATGCCGTACTTTTTCATACAAGCATTTATTTTGTCTATTCTTCTTTCATATCCTTCAAATGTAACCATATTTTTACTCCGTTTTTTTATTGTTTTACTTCTAATCTTCCAAACTATTCATGTCTTGGGTTAATTTTCTTTACTGCTTCGTTGAATCTTCCGTAAGTTCCGGTATTTTTTTCCAAAGCTTCTTTCGGATCCATACCTTTTCTTATGGCTTCCATCATTTTACCGATATGAACATATTTGTAACCGATAACTTCGGAATTTTTGTCTAAACCGATTTCCAAAACATAACCTTCTGCCATTTCCAAGTATCTGACACCTTTTTCTTTGGTGCTGTACATTGTTCCTACTTGAGATCTTAAACCTTTACCTAAATCTTCAAGACCTGCTCCGACGGGAAGTCCGTTTTCCGAAAATGCGGTTTGAGTTCTTCCGTAAACTATTTGTAAGAAAAGTTCTCTCATTGCGGTATTGATAGCATCGCAAACCAAATCGGAATTTAATGCTTCAAGTAATGTTTTACCTGACAATACTTCTGCTGCCATTGCTGCGGAATGTGTCATTCCGGAACAACCTAAAGTTTCAACAAGAGCTTCTTCTATTATACCGTTTTTAACGTTAAGTGTAAGTTTACAAGCTCCTTGTTGCGGTGCACACCAACCTACTCCGTGTGTTAAACCGCTGATGTCTGTTATTTCTTTTGCCTTTACCCATTTGCCTTCTTCAGGTATTGGTGCAGGACCATGTTTTGCACCTTTTGTTACAGGGCACATTTTTTTTACTTCTTCCGAACACATACAACTCATTTTGCCACCTCTTGTTTTTTATGCTTTGTGTTTTTTTAGATATTAAAACAAAAAGATTTTACTAAAAAGATGCATTGTTTTGCAAATGAAAAATAAAATATAAAAAAAATTTTGAAAAAAAGTTTTTATATTAGTATAATAATTACCATATTTTTTATGGAATAACAGTATGAAAAATAAACTTTTAGAACATAGACAAAAGATAGATAATATAGATAAAAAAATTTTAAATTTGCTAAACGAAAGAGCAAAGTTGGCTGTTGAGATAGGCAAAATAAAACAGTCTTCTTCCGCTGTTTATGTGCCCGACAGAGAAACCGAGGTAATAAATAATCTTATAATAAATAATAACGGACCGTTGAGCAGACAGGATATTTCTGCCATATACAGAGAAATTATAAGTGTCTGCAGAGGTATGGAATCAAAACTAAAAATTGCTTATCTCGGTCCTAAAGCTACATTCAGTTACCAGGCAAGTTTAAAAATGTTCGGCTCGAAAGTTGATTTTGTTCCGATAAAAAGATTGTCGGACGTTATAGAAGAAGTTGAAAAACAAAGAGCCGATTATGCCGTTGTTCCCATAGAAAACTCAAACGAAGGTTCCGTAAATACAACTTTGGATGAACTTGTAGATACCAACCTAAAAGTAATAAACGAAATAAATATGAGAATATCTCATTGCCTTTTATCTAAAACGAAACTTGAAAACGTTAAGGTTATTTATTCTCATCATCAGGCAATATCCCAGTGCAGTAACTGGTTACATAAAAATTTGCCGGATGCCGAAATTTTTCCGGTAAATTCCACCGCACAAGCAGCACAACTTGCTTCAAAAAATTCTAAAGCGGCAGCTGTTTCTTCGGAAGTTGCGGCTAAAATATATAATTTAAACGTTCTCGTTAAGTCCATAGAAGACAGCAAAGATAACTGGACAAGATTTTTTATTTTAGGACATGATATAGCAAAAAAAACAGGGAAAGATAAGACAAGTATAATCTTTACCATTAAAGATAAAGTCAATACCTTATACAATATCCTGTCCGAATTTAGTAAAAATAAGATAAATTTAACAAAAATCGAATCAAGACCTACGAAGAAAAAAGTTTGGCAGTATATATTCTTTATAGATTTTGAAGGACACATCAGTGATAAAAAAGTTGTTGATACATTGGAAAAAATAAATGAACATTGTATATTTTTAAAAGTTTTGGGCTCATACCCGAAAGCCGAGTTATAACAGGAGAAAAAAAAATGGGAAAATTTGATGCAGGTAAATTAGCAAGATCAGTTTGTAAAACTTTTCAACCTTATGTTGCAGGTAAGCCGATAGAAACATTAAAAAGAGAACTCGGTTTAAAACACATAATAAAAATAGCTTCAAACGAAAATCCGTTAGGTCCTTCGAAAAAAGCAGTTAAAGCAATGAAAGAAATGGCGGATAAGGTTTATTTTTATCCCGATTTTAATTCCACGGAACTTAAAATGGCACTTGCAAAACATTACAAATTAAAAATAAACAATATTATTGTAGGTTGCGGTTCAGACGAGCTTATAGAAATAATTTCAAGGGCATATTTCAATCCAGGGGATGAAATCGTTATTTCAAAATATGCTTTTACAAGATACCAAATGGCAGTAAAATTAATGAATGCAAAAGAAGTTGTTGTTCCTATGAAAGAAGGTTTTGTTCACGACTTAAAAGCTATGGCAAAAGCTTGCAACAAAAATACAAAAGCAGTGTTTATCACAAACCCTAACAATCCTACCGGAACATACAACACAAAAAAAGAATTCGAAGCATTTTTAAAAGCACTTCCTTTAAATAAATACGGAGTTAAACCTTTGGTAATTTCCGATGAAGCTTATTGCGAGTTTGCTTCATATAAAAAAGATTTTCCGGATACATTAAAATATTTGGCAAAAAATCCTAACTTGATAATACTCAGAACATTCTCGAAAATTTATGCTATGGCAGGTGCAAGAGTAGGTTACGGTTTGGTAAGTGAAACAGTAGCAGACTATATTGAAAGAATAAGACCTCCTTTTAATGTAAACAAATTTGCACAAGTCGGAGCAATTGCAAGCTTAAACGATAAATCTCAGGTTACAAGAAGCGTTGCACATGTAAGAAAAGAATTCAAATTTATTTTTGCCGCATTAAAGAAAATGGGGATAAAATATGTTGAATCCGTAGGAAACTTTTTCTTAATGTCGGTAGCACCTTTTAAAGGTAAAGAAGTATTCCAAAACATGTTAAAAGAAGGTGTAATCATAAGAGCTATGGACGAATATGATTTACCCGAACATGTTAGAGTAACAATAGGCACAAGAAAAGAAAACGAACTTTTCTTAAAGAAGATAAAGAAAGTATTAAAAAAATAATTCTTTAGGTTGACACAATTTTTAGTAATTGTTAAAATCTGTAAGATTATTAGTGATATTTTTATATCCAATAAAATAAAGTAAGGAGATGAAGTATGGCGAAATTTGTGTATTCGTTCGGTGGCGGAAAAGCAGATGGTAATGGCAGTATGAGAAATCTTCTCGGCGGAAAAGGTGCTAAT
>JAFXOB010000164.1 GCA_017529005.1 Elusimicrobiota bacterium | reverse complement strand
GATTTATACGATAACGTTGATGTAATTCCTTTTGATAAAATAGAACAGTTTTTTAAGACATATTTGAAATAATGAATATAAAAGGTATTTTGTTTTCATTATTGTTATCGGGAGCATTGCTTGTTTATGTTTTTGCAGTATATGCTCAACAAACGGGGAACAGTCAAAAAATGAATATTCAAATTGATAATAAAACATTTACGGTCATTGTTGAAAACAATAAAGCAGTAAAAGAGTTATATCAAAAGCTCCCGATAACATTAGAAATGTCGGACTTAAACAATAACGAAAAATATTGTTATTTAAATTTTACACTTCCTACTGATTCAAAATCGGTAAAAAACATTAAAAAAGGCGACGTTATGCTTTTCGGTAGCAGTTGCCTTGTAATATTCTATAAAAGTTTCACAACATCTTACAGTTACACAAAAATAGGACATATAGAAAATCCTGCAGACATTGAAGCCGCATTAGGTAAAAAAGATATTAAAGTTGTTTTAAAGGGAAATAATTAATTTAAAATAGCATTGACATTAGAGTTACTTTAATTTATATAATTTTATGATATGAACAGAAGAGATTTTATAAAAAAATCATTAATAGCGGGAACAGTTGTTGCAGCCGGTGCGGCAACAGGCGGTTATATATTTATCAATAAAACTGCAGATGGTAAATTTATAGAAAGTTTCGGAAAGTTGCCGAGCGGTAACAGGTTGGAACTTATAAAACAATCTCCAAACTATAAAGACGGACAATTTCAAAACGAAGTTCCCACAACTGTTATGACCGGCAACAAAAGCGGTTTTCAAACTATGTGGGAATTTTTAACCGAAAAAAGAAAAGATTTGGCACCGGCACAACCTGTACCGTCGGTTAAAACGGATTTAAATTCTTTACCGAAAGATAAAGATCTTATTATATGGTTCGGTCATTCTTCGTATTTGTTGCAGGTTAACGGTATAAAAATTTTGGTTGATCCTGTTCTTATACAGGGTTCACCGGTAAAATTTATAAATAAACCGTATCCAGGAACGGACATTTACAAACCGCAAGATATTCCCGAAGTTGATTTTCTTGTAATAAGTCACGACCATTGGGACCATTTGGATTATTTTACCGTTAAAGAATTAAAATCAAAAATAAAAAATATAGTTGTTCCTTTAGGCGTGGGTGAACATTTTGAATATTGGAAATTTCCTTTAGACAAAATTATCGAACTTGATTGGTATAAACATGCTGAAGTTAACGGCACAAAATTTTATTGTTTGCCTGCCCGCCACTTTTCCGGAAGAAGCATTTTCAGAAACAAAACTTTGTGGGCATCTTTTGTTGTGGAATTTGCTGACGGTAAAAAAGTTTATATCGGCGGCGATTCCGGTTACGGACCGCACTTTAAATATACAGGCGAACATTTTCCTGACATAGATTTGGCAATACTTGAAAACGGACAATATAATCAAGATTGGAACCAAATACACACAATGCCGGAAGAACTGGGCATAGCAATGCAGGAACTTAATGCTAAACAATATATTACCGTTCATCATTCAAAATATACATTATCAAAGCACAGTTGGGACGATCCGTTAAAAGCCGAGCTTCAAGCCGCAAAAGATTCAAATAAAAATTTGTTGGTATTAACCATAGGCAAACCGCAGGAAATCTAATTATCCCTTAATCTTTAACGGATAATCCACTATGGTAGAAGTATCTGCTTTTTCTTGCCATAATGTGGAAATATCACAAACGGAAACACCGTCTTTTTCTATTTTATGAACATATAATTTCGAAATATCTGTTTTATATGTTGTGCAGGTTAAAACGTCATTCAAAAAAGATTCTCTGTTAAATTTAACTTTTAATTGTTTTATTGTGTTAACTTTCTTAAAATCGTCGGGGGCTGCATTTTCTGCAAGGTTAATATAACTTTTGTTGTTAACATGTTTGTTAAAATCCAAATCGGACAAATTTATTTTATGTGTAATTTCG